>NC_019967.1 GCF_000230735.2 Natrinema pellirubrum DSM 15624 | reverse complement strand
ACCCCACTATTTTATGAATCTAATCTGGTGTCTCTAGTATCATGGAAACGTAAAGATCCGGAACTGGCGGAAGGGTGGATACCAAACCTCCCGAGCTACTGAATTCTCGATAATCAGCCGATTCAGCGACTCTCGATAGTGATTGCTCCGGAAATGCTGGAGGGTTGCTCTCAAATCTTACCAAACATTTATTCTCTAGTAGTCCGTGTTGTTTGGTAAGACAATGACCCCTCGACCACCGGCTCCCGATTCGCTCCCGCAGTATCTCGCTGAGGGCGTCCCGAAGCAAGACGACGCAGACTTACGCACCCTCCGGGACTGGATCGACGATCTCCTCGAGTACCGCCAGGACGTCGCTGCCGAAGATATCGACGCCGGCGAAGGCGAGACGATCGAAGCCGTCGAAGAATCGAGCGGGGGGACTGTGGTGATCAAGAAAGTCAGCTGTGGCAAAGACAACTGCAAGTGCCAATCTGGCGAGCTCCATGGCCCCTACAAGTACATCGTCCGCCGACAAGGGGATAGTCTCGACTGGGAGTACAAAGGAGCGGTCACGGAATGATCGTCTCTCTTCGGCTCGGTCTATACCAATTTGGTGCTCGCCAAAGTAGTTAATGTTCAAGCGGCCATAGCTTGGGGTGAATCGACGGTCGGCCTATGATTATGAACGCCTACTATGCCATCTGATCCCTCGAACTCGGATACGCCACGGACGCTCTCCGGGATAGACAGTACCGTTGAAACTCAGCGCCAGCGTCTCAACACCGTCACCCAGGAGACCCGCTTCGTTTTGATTCAGAATATCCTATCCCATCCGAAGCAGTTACCGTTCTAATTTTCAGTAGTATTTGGTAGTATTCGGGTTGAACCGGTCGCACTGGCGAGAACGTGCTGTGTCACACTACCGCTGGCCTGCCGCGAGGCCGTGTTACTACCATGGTTTTGATGCAGTCCACCCGTACCTGCCTCACGCCGTGTCGTATAGCCCGTTGCACGAGTTCGAAATTAGCTCAGGTATGTCCAAGCGATATCACTACGAGCTAGAATAGTCACTTTAACTAGATTAGAAGTCGGATCGATGGTATGTACACACAAAGATCCGACACCAGTAAGAACACCACCGCTTCGCATAAGGCCACCGTTCGTCAGTTCCTTCGAACCCACGATGAAGTCGCCTTGCTCTGTTGAACGCAAGACGGCGGCAGTATTGAAATTTTGATATTCAGGCAGATGGCGTTAGAACTCCTGTACTAATGGTTTTGAGATCTGGATGATGTGGGAGGAGTACAGTTCGTTGATTCTGCAACCATCAGAATTAGGTCACTTTGTGAGAACCCGTACGTGGATGACGGCGATGTCTCTGGCGGATACGTCCAGAGAAAGAGAGCAGGCGGCGAGCCCTAACTCGCCGCCTGCGATAGGTTATGCACGATACACTTGCGCGTGAGCTCTCGGAACTGGCCGTGCCAGCTCCGAGAGCGTAACTTCTCACCGTCATCCTTCAGCAGTGAGAACGCAGTCTCACTCAGTGTCCGCTGATGGTACAGATCTTCGTCCATCCGAGCGTTATGCGCTTTCTTCAGCGCATTGTGCTCCCTGTGTTTGATTAGCGGTCGTGTCGCGCCAGCGCGACACTCCTCTCTGAGATCTGACCACGAATAGTTCGCATCTGCAAGGAACTCTTGCAGGTCTTCGGCGTTGCGCCGATAGACCTGCAAGCCGATGTGTCCGTCCCACTTGCGCTTCGTCGTGAAATGAACGTCTTTGATCGCCAGTGACTCTGTATCGACCAAAATCGTTGTCTTCAGCTTGTGAAACGAGAAGCCAGCACGATTCCGGTAATGATAGCTGGTTTGATCTCGCTGGAAGCCACTGGCGTCGATTGCTGCTGTTCCCGACCAGCCAGCCTGCTCCGCACTGCGGCGGAGCAGGCTGCGGAGTTCACGCATGTCGACCTGTTGCTCCCATCGACAGAGCGTGGTGTGATCCGGCGATTTGTCGATGTTAAGCTCTTCACGGATGGCTCTGGAGTCATTGAACCATGCTTCAGTCTCTCGGAAATCTTTGTCGAGTTCCGCATGCAAGAGGATAAACGCGATCTGAGTCCACTCGGCGAACCCGCTGGCGCCGTCCGGCGCAGCGGGTTCGTCAGGGTTATCCACGTGCTGTTTGGCAAGATTCTTACACTGCCGTATGATCGGCCGTTTCGACCTCATATCGCAAGACGGCGTCCAATTCCCCACAAGCCTCACGGAAATCAGCCGAGAACAAGGCTGAAACTGGTGCTATTCGACGCTGCAACAGAGCAAGTCGCCTCCAAAGACGAGCTCCGCGCCGGCACCGACGTGCCGGCGTGGTATATCGACCAAATTGCCTCGACAAACACCTTCTACACCTCCCTGAACCATAACGGTCAGTACGTCGCTAGCAAACACGTTGTCGGCCATCGTGCCACCCATGACGGCTTCTGGCGACCCGAGGTGGATGACGGCGTCGCCGTCTTCCACCGCAAAGAAGACACCAAGTCCACGCTCAAGCATCTCGTGTTCAGACGCCCCTCCGGGCTTACTCCGTCCGAAGCCAACGATCTCCTCGATCGACGCTGCTACCGAGCGCTCCGGAACCTCGCCGACCAACAGGAGATCCACGCTGTCGAACACCGGAACACGACGGTCTACGTCCACAGCTGGCCGTCCCTGCGGGACGCCCAGCTGAGCCAACGCGAAACCGATCAGCCGACCGACGTCAGTCCAGTTGATACCGACGAAGAGGGCTATCTCTACCGCGACGAACTTCTCGCGACGTTTCTCTCGGTTGCTGTCTCAGAGATTCAGTCGATCCCGCCCGAACGAGCCGCCGCTCTGGTCCTCCGGCAGTTCGAGGGCGACTCCTTCGACGCCCTCGAACGCCGTCTCCGACGGAATCACTCCTTCCGGGAGGCTCTCGACTACGAGCCAGAGGACGTCCCGGACGGGACGTCGCTCTGGCGTGCCTTCGACGACCTTCACCCCGATGAACTCCGTGACTGCCTCCAGTCGATGTGTGGCGACTTACTCGCTGATCACGATCACGCCGGTGAGTTCGTCGTGATCGACGGCACGCACATCGCCGCCTGGGCAAACACACGAGAAGAGATCGACGACGGTGAGGTCGAGGGAGCGAGTTGGGGCAAACACGAGGGGAAGTTCTACGGGTACAAGGTGTACATCGTCGTGGACGTAGCCGCAGAGCTGCCGGTCGCCATCACGATGGAGACCGGCAGCAGGAACGACTGTGCGGCGTTCGAACCGCTCATCGAGGAGTTCGATGAGCGGTACGACACCGACGATCTCCAGGCAGCACTGGCTGATGCGGGCTTCGACAGCCAAGGCAATCGAGAGTTCACCCAGGAGAAACTTAACTGTCCGCTGCTGACGGCGATCAATCCACGACGCTCAGCGCCACTGAAGGCGATCCGCGATGAGATCAAGGAGTTGTTCAAGAACCACGGTGACGAGATCGACAGTCCGTACGACGCACTCGAACGGTTACCACAAGAGCAACTCTCAGAGTACGGCGTCGAGGTCGGCAGCGTCGAAGAGACCTACATCTTCCAGGCGATTAAGGAACGAATGCATCGACACCTGCGGGCAGGTGTCGAGCGAGTATTCTCTCGGCTGAAGTCCTTTACCGGCCTCGATCGCGTCCGCGCACGCAAGGAGAACAACGTGGAAACTCACGTCGTGCTTTCGGCAGTCGCTCTGGTCGCGACGTCACTCACCGCAAAACGACAGGGGAAACCAGGACTGATACGTTCTCCCAGTCGCCTCATCTGACGGCCCCTGCCCGGAGTCGAAGCACGCGCCGCCTGAGAGGCATTGCTCTCAGGCGGCTCTATTCGTGATCGAAAACTGACTCCAACACCCGATTCAGCGAGCGTTTCTGAGACTTCTCTCACCGAATTGATTATCACTCGGCAGATTCGCACTGGATCAGTCTCACGCTGCCATGTCTGACGAATTGATCTTGAACGTGCAACAGGCTATCGTAGTAAGTGACGACGCACGGAACTGAGGCAGTCGGGTCTGCCGACCACTCGCCAAATCCTGTTCTTGTTCGGTGTTGGTCGTAGACTGAACGCCAGATACCGACCCATCAGGGCCGGACGAAGAACGGGCACACACGTCATTCTCGGCAGTTGAGTCAGTGTGTGATGGAAAACTGGCGTGCTTCCCAGTCGAGATATACTCAACCGGGTTCGCCTGTTCCATCCGTGACTCAGACAGGTGCTTCCGCCCGACATTCACTGCGCCGACCACATCACGGTCGCATTCGTAGCTACACACAGGGCAGTGGAAGTGTCCTCCGTGACGTTGCTCAGTGTGGTCGTTTGGCGCTTTCACGGTCTGCCCTTTCTCACCACAATGGGGACAGTGACGTGAGGTGCCCCACGGATTCACCGTCGAAACATCAACACCCAACAGTTCGGCCTTGTAGTCGGTGTATTCGAGTAGTTCGCCGCGCGCCCAACTACTAATCGACCATGCGACACTGCCACTCGTGTTACCGGAGTCTAGCTGGCCGAGCGATTCAAACACGATGGTCTCACAGTCGTATTCAGCCGCCAACCACACCAACTGGTTGGCTACATCGTGTTGAATTTGGTTTCGGAGTCTGCGTTCTTTCTGCCGGGTCTGCTGATACTCACTCAACAGGTGATCGAACCGGTCAGTATGGTCTTTGCCCTGCCGCCGCAGTTCACTGAGACGGTCGTTGATGCCTTCCGCATCAGATTTCACCCGAAACAATTTGTCCTTGGAGGGGTGATCGATGAACTCCGGTGGAGCGACCTGCTTGTGTGTCTCATCCTCGCCGTCATCAAGCACAACGGTCGTTGCCTGCTTTTTCACACCGAGGTCAACGGCCAAGACACGGTTCTCCACTGTGTCTATGTCATTTTCGGGTACGTCTACTGGCACATCTACCGTGTAGCCGTGTTCAGACGTGTGGAGGGTCGGTGCTTTCACGTCACCAACCCCAACCAGTTCGCAAAACCGTGAATGCGTAGGGAACCGAATTTCATGCTCAGTCCAATTATGGTAACTGTCCGGGGAAAGTGAGTCCGGCGCGTTCACCACGAACACGAGGTCGCCATCTTCGACCGTCAATTCGTGGATGTGATAGTCGCCCTTATCCGGTGCATACGGAAGTGTGCCGTTCGGTTCTGGCGTGCCGACCAGTTCAGTGTATTTCTCAGGGAAGTGGCCGTGTCGGTCGTAATACTGGTTGAGTTGTTCGACAACCGATTCTAAGACCCGCCATTCGATATACGGTGTGTGGTCTTTGAACAGTTGGTTGCGGAGTCGTTTCCAGCCACTCTGTTTGATTTTCCGGTCAGCAACCGTGTCAAGAACAAAGTTGAACGCCTGATATTCGTCAGCGTGGGCGTCAAGGACGTGCGTGACGCGGTGATAGACACACCGTTTGAACCGGCTGTACACGTATTCATCGACGTTCTCGAAAGCGTCGTGGTCGTTGTCTCGGATGTAGGTGTAGGATTGTCCAGTGTGGTTTTTGAGTGCGTCGAGATGCTGGTCTGTCCAGTATTCGTCGGTAAGAAGTCGCTGGGTGTGTTTCTGGACGAGTGTGGTGAGACGGTCGCACGCCTCGTGGCAGTCGTCCGGGACATGGAACTGTTCGGTGAGTTGCATTGCTACTCGTCGTCGGTAGGGTCTGGGGTGGTTGTGCGGACGAGCTTCACGTCAGCGCCAATCCAGTCTTTTGGTGCGGTGACGTGTGCGCCCCCGCTTCCGAATGGTTTGACCTCCCGTTCAACGATTTCCTCACCTTCAATCTCGTAGCGGTCACCCATACCATTCTATATGGTATACATATGTAAAGCGGTTTCGAGTCGGGTCTGAATCGCTACTGGAGGCTACTGTTTCATACTAAATCTTGTAACAGTTACGCAACCCTCGCTCAAGGAACTCAGCTACGTGAACCCAAGCAAGAGCCAGAGTACGATCCGCGAGCATCTCGAGATCTTGATCGAGGACGGTATCGTCGAGGAACGGATGCTTCCCGACGACCGTCGACAACGAGATCTTCCCTGGCGCTTCTACGGGCTGACAGAGGAGGGACGAGCGTTGCTATCGGAGGCGGGCCTCTTGCGAGCTGAAGCGACGTTGCAGGATATGTATACGCGGCTGGACACCACGCCCGAGATCGATAAGTATGCACAAGCGCCACGTCCGGGACAAGCAACCGAGTAAGTCGAGGAATGAGTCAGCGGTTTCGAGCCGGAGAGGAAGCCGACAGCTCCGCAACAGACCACGGGCTGCAGCCGCCTTTTCGTAATGTGAAACTGACTGTTATGATCGGCATTGTAGATCACGCGCAGTTGGGCTATAGTCGCCCCACCGGGGACTCAAACGAGGGGGTACGAGCTGCCTACGTAAGTCTGAACACGGTCACGCCCAGTCGTGGGTTTCCCAGCCCTCGTAGTGTTTCAGGCGGCTTTTGATCTCAAACGGTTCCCAGTCGCACTCGTGGTAGAGGACATCGGCTAGGTGACCGAACTCGCTGTTGTCGAGTTCGATTCCTCGGTTCCCTTGATTCGTGATGTAGGGCTTGGACCGCAGCTCGTCGAAGACGTCGCTGGCGGTGGGGTAGTCACTCGTCTCGATAGCAGCAATAGAGAGGAGGTTCTCTTCAACGATAGGCGAGCCCCACCGATGCTCGGCTATCATTGCTGCGAGGAGCGCACATTTCACCGACGGCTTACGCATATTCCCCTCTTTCTATGCCTCTTTGATAAGAGTGTGTTAATGCGTATTAACGTCCGGGACAACAGTTATGTGTTATCACCGGTAAACCAGAAGTATGAGCGAGTCACCTCAGAAGCATCCAGCAGCGGAGAAGGACACCAAGGAGGCCCGCCTAGAGAATCCGAGCGGTGTCTTGTATCTCTTTCAGCACGAGAGTGTCCCAATCCTCATCGACGCCATTCTCACGCTCCCCCCGGGCCGAGAGTTCACCAAGACGGAGCTCGCGGATCATGCTGGCGTTACCCGGCAGACAGTGAGTAAGTACATCGACCTTCTGGTAGAAACCGAGATCGTCGAGGAAGTAGCGAACTCGTCACCCCGCCGGTATCAAGTCGCCAAGAGCGATGCCGTTCAGGAGCTTTTCGAGCTGAACAGTGCGCTGAACGCAGCCGGCGAATAACTCAAACTCTCCCAACCGGAGATATGAGTAACGGCTGGTTGGCACAGCCCGGAGTCTACCTGTTCGATACAACCGCAGGTGTGTTTCACCCCACACGAACAGGTAGACTGCAAACCCTAATATCCCACCGCTCGGGATTCACCCCGTCTTCAGGCGGGTGAGGATGTCAATCGAGGAGTCCGGTGAAAAAGAGCGGGGCAACTATCCGATCGTGGCCATTGCTAGGATCGTTTCTCGTCCATGATAGCAGCTGTCTCGGTCGCTGCGATTGGGTCACGCTTTTCAAGGAGTTTCTCGATCTCCTCTGGATCGTACCCCTCCTTGACGATGCAGTAGTAGTGTGAGGGAGTTCCAAAATCGTAGACCATGCTGAGCCGGTCCCCCTTCCAGAGCGCTGCGCGTTCGGCGATATCGGCAATCGTCATCTCGCTTGCCTTCCTGTATGAGGGATCGTCGACTTCAGCGAACTGGAGGTCTGGGATAACGTTGAGTGTTGAGTCAAGGTACTCGTCCTCGAGTCCGTACATACGAAGATGGAAGTCATCGAGTGTGGTGAATCGGCAGACGAGTGTATCGAGTTCTGCCATCGTCGTCTCCGGTCGGACGACGATGTCGTACCACTCCTCGCGGGCACGGCCCTTCTGCTTCCAGCGGAGGCGGTATCCAACTGTCCCGATACGCTCGTCGATGTCACCGTGTTCGTGCTGTTCTACTTTCTTGATTTGTTCGAGTACCGCTGCCCAGCAATACGAACACACTTCGTCCGGCGCATCGCCCTCGAATGTCGTCTTATCGAGATCTTTCCAGTCGGCGTAGTCTCGAAGCGCGATGTACTCACTCGCGGGTGAGCGCGTACTCCGATCACACAACTTCTCCCCCGGCAACTCACGACGAGGTGAGTATCGCGACCTGTTCGCCGGTTCTGCTTCCAGGTCGACGATGTGATCGACAGTCCCCACGCGACTAACTTCGATGACGAACCGATCTTGGATATCTGTCTCAGTCATGGGTCCAGTTGTGCTATCGCCTCTCGAACTCCTCGAGCAACTCCTCCAGCATCGGCCGGAGCTTGTACTTTTGGGAGTGCTCGTCCCGCAAGTTCTCTACGTAGGCACGCCAGTCATCGAGTTCGCCCGCGACCTCGGCTGCCTTCCCGGCAGTCTTCAGCCAGTCCACAGCGTGGCGATATCGCTGAGACTGTCCCTCCTCGATTATCGGCTCGGCCTGCTCCTTGCAGGCGTCGATCGTCCAGTGGGGGTGTTCCTCCCAGACGGCCTCGACGACCGGCTCCACTACCTTGTAATCCGAAAACCGATCCGCGATGGCGATGGCCTCGTCGTATCGCTCCGCGTACAGAAAGATCTCGACGTGCCGTCGCGCAGTCCGCTGTCTCGTGTTCCTGTCTGCAAGCGACTCCAGTAGCTCCTCGCGGACGGTCGGCCACTCCTCGCCAGCGAGTTCCTCTGTGGCCTGATAGGCCGCAAGCGTCGGCGAGGCGTCGAACACGACGATGGCTGCCTCCAGCGCAATCTCGGATTCGCCCATGCTGCTAGCTCTATCACGGAGCCACTCGGCCAACTCCGCTTGCCCGCTGCTGTCCTCGAGGGCCAATCCGTGCTGGGCAATCTCCAGCGCGGCCTCCGGCCGGTCGTGTTCCCGAAGGGCTTTGGCCAGCGTGAGTGCTTCGTCCGGGGAGTACAGGTTGCGTCGGCCGTACTCGATCGCCTGGTCGATCTGTCCCTCCTCGATGAGCATGGTCCCGTAGTCGTCGATCAGGTCCGCAGCCTCCGCCAGGTTCAGGTACTCCTCGATGCGGCCCTGGCGTTCGAGGACGTTGAGTCGGGCCCTGACGAAGTCCTCGGCATACCACGGCGGGTCGCCCTCCCAGAGGTCCGCGTAGCCGATGTCGCCCTGCATCGCCCGCTGGACCGGCTCGAAGTCCCAGCCCCGCTGTGCCGCTTCGAGGGCGACGCTGTACGGTGGCTGGTGCGTATAGCCCCCCATCTCCTGTTCCCACGCCCAGAGGCGATCCTCCCAGTCGGCACGCTCGGCCTCCGAGAGGTCGGCCGTGAGCAATGCCTCGGCCAGCACTCGGTCGACCTCGTCGAAAAACTCGAAGATGGCGTTCGAATCGTCGTACGAGAGAGCGAGCCACTCCTCGTCCATGAGTTCGTCGGCCAACGGTTCGAGGATATCCAGTGCTGTCTCGCCGTCGCCAGCCTCGACGGCTGTCCGTGCCTGGTCGAGCAGGTTTCGCAACGTCTCGACGTCAGTTTCGACGGCCTCATACGGGTCGTACGCGTGGGCGCTACGTCTCTCGGTGGGACGGAGAATGTACTGCACCTGCTGGCGGATCGACTCCCGATTGATGTCGGGCGTGCGGTCGCGAGCGTCATCATCCGCCTCTTCGGACCGAACTGTTTCGAGCCGGGACTCAACCTGCTCTGCCAGCTCCGGGCGACTCTCGACAAGGTCAACGAGAACGTCACGGAGATCCTCGGGGTCCGCGTCGGCGACCAGTTCGGAGACTGGCGGTCGCTGGTCGATCCTGTCGGGATCACGGACGTACGTCAGGAGGACGGCGACACGGTGCTTGCAAATTCCACCGTGATCGTACGGGCAGGAACACGCCGTGTCGACGACCCCGGTTTTGTCGAGCTCGATCCGCACCTGGTAGGGCTCGTACTGGCTGCCTTCAACCGCCGCTCGGATCGTCTCACCGCGCCGGACGAGTTCGACGACGGCACCCTCGTCGTAGTAGTTCTCCCCCCGGTCGTATGACTGGGGACGTGCCAGATCCCGGACTGCTGCCTCCGTGAGTGTCGGGTCGGAACCCGCCATCCTTGTACGTATCTATGGCCTGGGCCAGTAGTAATACTGTAGTGGACGGTTGGGGGACTGTGGGCCTACGAATCTGGAATCCAGACGCCTTTCACCGGCTGGAAGACGACGTAGGCGTCGACATCCGACGTGTCGGCCGGATGCGCGGTGTGGAGCGTGAGTTGCCCCCTGCTCGTGTGTTCTCGGTTCTGTTCAGTCACCCACTCCTCTGCGTCCGCTTTCGAGCCGAACATAAGTCGACCATCCTCATCGAAATTCGCCTCCGCGAGTGGTGTCTCGCGAAAGACCGAATCTTTGAGTTCCACGATGTAGTCGGCCATGACTGTTCGTTCGCGGTAGCTCTTCTTCAGGATTTCCCGAATTGGGGTCGATTATAGTTCCGCCAGCCGTACGAACCACGTATGGAACTGACGCCCGAACATCTCCAGTCCGAGCACCTCGATCCGCTCCCGCTCTTTCAGTCCGAGGAAGCGACACTCTGGCACATCGACACCACACATCCGGACGTGGTCGCCGACGATCACGTCAGCGCCAGACTCGCCACAGCCACGATCTGGTCACTCGACGAGGATCGGACATACGCCCTGCTCGTGCTCCGGGAGAAGTATACGTGGAGTGACGAAGCGATCACCGAACTACTGCGCTATCTCGCTACCCATCTACACGGATCGGATACGGCCATAACGGAGACGTTCTCCGTCGAGGTGTTCACGGCGACTGCGGTCAGGTCGCCTGCGGGCCGGACCGTCTGGTGGCGTGAAGACTACGTCGACGACGCCGCCGGGTGAGGAACGGAGATCCTCTCGAACCCCGATCCGAGGAATTACGCCGCCATCCGACCAACAACGCGTATGGATCACACTCGCGAGGCGTTCGCCGACGCGCTCTCCTCGGGCGACACCGAGCACGTGAATCGGGCGATGGACGAAATCGAGAATACCGAACTCGAGGAACGAGCCGCCCTGTTCGACGAGTGTTTCGAGATGTGTCGCGACCTCTACGAGGCCGACGATGGATACCAGCGACAGTCCGTGATTCGCTTTGCGGCCGGTCTGTATCCGCGCCTGGCCTATCGAACGGTCGGTTCGGACCTCACCGACGAAGCGGTACCGGGCGAGTGGACGCTCGACGAGATCGCGACCCACCGCGAACGACTGCGGGACCTCTACGTGGACGCACTCCGCGACGACGACGGCCGCGTGCGACGCGCAGCCGCCAAGGCAATCAAGGAACTGGCGCTGACCGCCGAGATGCTCGAAGCCGAGGACCAACTCTGGTCCATGATGGACGAACTGGAAGCGCTCGCCGAGGAGTGTGAGGACTCGAAGCGAAAACACGTCGAGCAGGCCTACGAGAACGTCGCCTTTCACGCGGAGAAGCCGTTTTCCCTACTTCCAGACGGGCTTCGGGACGCGCTCGAAGGTGACGAGCACAGTAGTGGACGGTAGCTCACTCGACTGAAAGCGAGGAGGCAGATGTCCTCCGCAGCGAGATCGAAGACTTGGAAGATCGAATCGACGAACTCACGAGCTTTCGAACTGGTTCCGAGGTACAATGAGATCGCTCTCGGGTGACTCTCGCAGCAGCTCCGGCGAAGAGGTCTTCTCGGGGTGACCACGAGTCCGATCAGTCCAGACGGTCGAGCGAGCCATAGAGTTCCTCGTTCTGAATGTGGGTACAGAACTGTGCGCAGAGCCGACAACAGTCCGCGGCGTCGGCGAACGTCCGGACACTGGCGTCCCAGCGCGCGTGGACGGCGCCAAGCATCGCACTTCGAACCGATGGTTCGGTCGCGACCATAACCCGTCGCGCACGCGTTGGTGGCGTTGCATCGGCCGCCGGCCCCTGCATTCCAGCTGTCGACAGAATATCCTCGAGGACGCTCCCGATCTCGATCCCGACACCGAGGTTGTCGCCGACCTGTGGAGCGATGAAGATCGTTGCATTACTCGCCTTCGCAAAGGCGATACTCTGTGTGGCGGCATCCATCTCGTCGAGCGGGATCCCGACGTCGATTGCGAGAAAAGCATTAAACCCGCGGTCGCGGAGGCAGTCCCGCGTTTCCTGCAGGAGCCGCAACACCTCGTCTTCGGCGTACTCGCCGCTGGTCTCGTCCCACGTCGCAAACGATGGGGCATCGGTTTCGACATTGGCGTCCGCCGGCAGCAGCGCGTCGACGTCGAATGTCCGGTATGGGCCCATCAGATAGACGAGAAACTGTTCCCGCCGGACTGGAGCGAGCGCATCTGAATCACCGGCGGCACGGGGGAGATTGTCGATAATCCGTTGCCGCATTCGACTCGTTGATTCGGAACGGTAGTATATAAATCTCAGTGTTTTCAGGAATATTCTAGTCGAGAACGACTAAGTACGTGGCGTCCCAACGTAGGACTCGAGGCATCCCCTAAATGTCCGAAACCAATCGCCATCCAACAGAGGAGGTTCGTCAGCCGGACCCGCCGCTTCCCGAAGAGAGCGGACTGACGCTCGAGGAGTACCTCGCGATGCAACAGGCGATCGGCCACCCGACGCGGTTCCGGATCCTCCGCACGCTCGTCGTCAACGACGAACTGAGTGCTGCCGATCTCAAGGCCGCGGTCGATGTCGAATCCCACAATTTCCACTACCATCTCGACGAACTCGTCGACGTCGGGCTCGTCGACAAGCGCCAGCGACGGACCGCTGACAGCCAGGGTTTTTACACGTACTATCGGCCGACGGAAATGGGGCGGGGTATTCTTGAGTACGGTGTCGAGGAGCTGATGCGCCGTGAACGGGAGTTCAACGACGCCTATTCGTAAGCTGCCAGAGGACATTCTCGTCGTCGGTCTCCAGCGACTACTCCAGTCTTTCATAGAGGTTGCGAGGCGGATACCCCGACCCTTGAGGTCGGGGAGGAAGCCGACACTCGATGACACAAACCACGCACGATGGCAGGGCCGACTCCACCACCTCAAGTAAATACTTTCAAATATCTATAGAAGTAATTATGAAGTATGGAGGTCGTCCGTAACATCCAGCTAAAGCTCGACGTTCCCGAGGACGCTCACAGCGTTCTCGATGCAACGTTCGAGCAATTCCGTCAAGCGGCCCAACACGTCGCTGACGCTGGATGGAGCGACGACCCCACAGAAATCGAGGACACCAAAAATACGCTCCACGAACAAACCTACACAGAGGTTCGGGAGCAGACTAGTCTACAAGCCAGTCTCGTCCAATCCGCCCGCAACCTCGCCGCAGACGCACTCGGCAACTGCAAAGACCGCATCCTCGACGATGGCAAGAAAGCAGGCAAGCCCGAGTTCCGAGGGAGCGTTGTCGTGTACAACGGGCGCACCATCACGTACAACGACGACCACGTGACACTCGCCACTGTGGACGACCGCGTGACCGCCGAGTTCGTCACACCTAACGAGGAGGACGGCACGCCGTTTGCGGAGTATTGGACGCCGGAGTGGGAATGCAAGGAAGCCACGCTCCACAAGCGTGACGGTACGTACTACCTCCACGTCGCCGTGGAGAAAGAAGTCGAACCCGCTGATTCTGGCGACGAGCAGACCGAGAACGGAGTGGTTCTCGGCGTTGACCTGAACGTGGACGGATACCTCGTCGTCACCAGCACGGGAGCGTTCCTCGGTAATGCGGACTATCTCAACCACAAACGCGACGAGTATGAACGTCGGCGCGGCACTCTCCAACAGACAGGCACTCGCTCCGCGCATCTCACCATCAAGAGTATCGGCTCACGGTTCGCCCGGTGGAGCGCCGACTACCTCCACCGCGTGTCTAAAGCGATTGTGCAGGAAGCCGTGGAGAACGACTGCACGGCTATTGCGTTCGAGAACCTGACGCACATCCGTGAGCGTATCTCGAACGCCTTGAAGTTCCAGCAGTGGGCGTTCCGTGAACTTCAACGCCACGTCGAATACAAGGCCGAAGAGTACGGCATCGACGTGGACGATGTTGCCCCTGCTTACACGTCTCAGCGGTGCAGTCACGGCGAGTGCGGGTTCACGCACGAAGATAATCGAGATGGTGGCGAGTTCGAGTGCCTGAAATGCGGGAAAGAACTGCACGCGGATTATAACGCCGCTCGGAATATCGGGTGGCGTCTTGTCCAGCACTGGCTCAAGTCTGGTGCTGGACGGGCCACCAGTCAACTGGCCCTCAAGTCAGGGACGCTGAACGCGAACGGCGATTACACGCCTTCCGCCTTGCGCGGATAGAGCGGGAGTCCACTGACAAGCCTCGAGGCTTGACCCCGAGGCGGTTGACCTACCAAGATGGTGCTCCAGATATTAACCAACAAAATGTAGGTCGTGAATTCGTGACGTTGGTTAATGCATTCGAAAAAGTCACCGACGTGCAACAGATTCAGTCAGTTGCAGTGGTAGCGAGGCGAAAGTCCACATGTAGTTGAGTGGATGGTATCAGACTAGTAACCATATTCGTGATGGCACTCGAACAGACCGAAGAACGGACTCTCGCTATGGATCGTTCCCTCCGTGCTGCAGCGGGGGCAGATCAGTCGGCCAGCGAGTCGAGTTTCTGGACGATCTTCGCGTAGACATCAGGAGCGCAGTACCAGCCCTCGTCGATCATTGCATCAATTACGGTTCGGGCATCGTCGACACTGAGTGTTCCCTCGCTAGCGAGTTTTAGCACGAGATATGCCGTCCCCCCGGGTTGTGATTCCCTCAGCCGCTGCGACGTCACGGCCGTACGTCTCATCCATCACGGCCACGCCATCGTGGGCGTCGGCGCAGGCGAGAACAGCGACATCGGCGTCGCTGAGGTTGCTGTTATCCTGGAGACGGGACAGCAGCGGGGTAGTCTCCACTGACACGACATCAAACCTGTCGGCATCGACGCTGCGCTCGATGTGACGGGCCTCCGGATATCCCTGGTCAAGACCGGTTTCGACGACCTCCTCGTAGATGCGTTCAGGAATAATACACGTCGTTTCCAGGTGCTCGACGAGTATGAGTCGGTCGACCTTCGCGAGGTAGATGAGCAGCGTGGTGTCGAAGACCCACATTCACAGCGCCTCGAGATCCGCGTCGAGATGGTCGTCCGCCACCCAGGTGATATCACGTTCTTTGGCGAGCTGGGCGAAATCCCAGACCGACATCCCGGCCAGCTCAGCCGCCTTGCTGAATGTGATGGATCCGGCCGCAAGCTGATCGAGTGCCTGTTCGCGACGCCACTCTTCGAGCCCCTCGGAGAGGAGTTTCCGAACGGCCGTGCTCCGGTCGAGCTTTTCCTCCTCGAAATATGCCTCGAGTTCGGCTTCCAGCTCGTCGGGAACGCGTGTCGAGATCGTCCCCATACTGTTTACTTCGTATGCAAAGTGTACAAACGCTTCGGTGCTTCCTAGAAAGGCTCCTGTGGGGTGAAGCCCGTCCACGGCCACTGAAGGAAATCCCGCCCTCCTTCTTCGACGCCCATCAACTCACAGTAGGGGACTATCTCGAATGCTTCGTCACAACAGTCCACCCATCAGGTAGTGACGAGTGGATTGTCCCTTATCCAGCGCAGACAGCCCCGCCCACAGGCAGTAATCCGGAATTCGATCCAAACGAAATTCGGGCTACTGTTACGCAATGTGAAATTAAACTGGAGTGATCAGTGACTCATAGTCGGCAGCACGTCCCGCCAGGGATGTATCTGAGCGCAAGAAGGAACCACCCCATCCACGGTAGCAAACATCCCAAAACGGCTATGTTCCAACAGCCCCAACACTAGGTTATGTCGAGCGGTACCATCGATATCGACGAGTTCGAGAACGCTGACGCCGACGAATTCGAGGAACGGAATGATACCGAGCGGATCGTGCTGTTCCTCGACAAGAATGACGACCAGGCGTGGAAGGCGGCAACAATCGCCGAACAACTCGGCCTGGATACAGATGCCGTTGGTGCGATTCTCTCGCGATTGAAGGAACGCGGTCTCGTGCGGCACAAGCGCCCGTACTGGGCGATCACGGACGACAAGGAACGGCTCCAGTCGGCCTACCGGCTCCACCGACAGCAGCAGGCGGCAGACGAACAGTACGGTGAAGAGCGTCTCGAGGAACTCCAGACCGACGAGATGGAAGAAGTACAGTGACTGCGTTCGAGGACTTGCCGAGCACTACCTGACCTCTCTCGTCGACGATCGCACCAAGGATGTGGCGAGCCAGTTGATCGACTACATATCGTCCTGAAAACCTCCCCGCACGGGCAGCCAGTATTCAAATACTCGTAGTACGATGGTACTACAATGAAATACGCGAGTGTCAGCGTCAAGTTCCCGGTTGAGCTCGACACCGAGATCGAGCGGTTCCTCGATGAAACGGGGATCTACACCAACAAGAGCGAATTCATCAAAGAGGCCTGCCGCGCCCATCTCCGCGAGCTTAATGACGATACAGCGATCGCCGCACTCCGGCTGGAGCAGCTGCTCGCTGAAGCTGAACAGAGCCACGAGTCTGCCAGTGAGATCGCCGCCGAGCTTACAGCACTCGGCGAGAAAGTCGATGCAGACGACCTCGAACGAGCCGTCGAAGAGGCACGAGAGGAGACGTCCGAACAGGTGTACGGGTCCGACGTGTGAAACGTCGACAGTGGATGACATCCTCCGCGCCGTGAACGGCGCGGTTTCCTGAGCGTTAGGAGATTATGGTTCGCAGGCCACCTGCTCTTGTGGGCGTACTCTGCCCGTGGATTTGTCGAACAGGCGAACCGCTGGCTGTGCCATCCAGCCGTTATCCCTATCTCCCCCATCACAGGCGAGATTCGGGAGTACCTTCTGTCGGATGTTTTCGGCTCCGTTCACGTCAGCATTAGCGACCAGCCCACACTCCTCACAGACGTACAGCCCGCGTTCGACACGCTGGCTGCCATCGGTGGTCCCGCAGGAACCACAGGACTTGGACGTACCGCGTTCATCCACGCGCTCAACAGAAATACCGTGTTCAGCGGCTTTGTATGCCAGCATCTTCGTGAACCTGTCGAACGCCCACCCATGTAGATCGAGGTTGCCGTGGTCACCCCAGTCGGTGTCCTCGCGAATACCATTCAGATCCCCCACAGCAATCGTCCCAACGTTTCGGGCGGCGCACTCGACTACTACGCTCTTGGGTAGAGGATTGTTGGTGAGTTCTCAGCAGTAGCTGGAAGTCACAGAGGGCAAGGGTGACGCGACCGCGTCACCCGACGAACAATGTTCCCAGTCAAGACGTTCGTCTCGGAGCGTCGCGCCGCGAACCTGCTGGAACAGGTTCGCTGGCGCGACGGCGTCTATTGCCCACGCTGCCGTGGCGAATCTGTGATTCGGTACGGCAGCTATCGCGTGTTTCAGCGGTATCTCTGTAAGGATTGCGACTGCACGTTCAACGATCAGACCGGCACGATCTTCGAACATTCTTCGGTGGCGCTCAGAAAGTGGTTTCTCGCCGTCTACACGTACATCCGCTTCAACACAAGTCTCAGGCAATTAGACGTAGAGATTGACGTTTCATACAAGACGATCTACCGGCGCGTCCAGCGCTTTTTGCGAGCGCTGGACGCGCCTCGACTACAGCTCGAAGGCCCCATCGAGATAGATGAATTCTACGTGAAAGCGGGTCTCAAGGGCCGCGAGCGCGACGGCTGGTCGCGCTCGCGTGGCCTGTCTACGCGCGGGCGTGGAACATACGCTGAGGACAAGCTCCCTGTGTTTGTTCTCGCTGATCGCGGCAGTGGTGAACGACACGTGATCCCGACGAAAGCCGCGACCGAATCGAGGATCCGACTCCTGCTGGCCGACCGCCAGCAGGAGTCGTTAACCGTCTACACAGACGGTTTTCGGGCATACGATCCACTTGACGAGGACGACGCATTCACCCGTGAATACGTCGTCCACGGTGACGGCGAGTACGTCGATGGAGACGTTCACGTGAACACCTGCGAGAGCCACGCGTCGCTGGTGCGACGGTGGCTCTCGCCGCATCGAGGTGTCTCTAAAGACAGACTCACGCCGTATATCCGAGCGTTTCAGCTCCGTCGAGAAGTGTTCCGCAAACCGGGGAAAGAAGCGCTCAAAACCATCCTCGAAACTGCGCTATGACTCACCAACAATCTCCGCCACAAGAGCGACTGCATAAGTGGAATGTCGAACGCCGGTTGAGTTGAGTGATAGGTTCCAGAGACGTTCCACCCGCGTTGCTGACCTGCACGTACAACGTTACTACCGAGGAGACCGTTGGCACCGACGACGAGGAGTTGCATACTGTAGTGTTCCGACAGTAATGTAAATAGGTACTGCGAACACGGTCATACTATGCGAGTACTGGTCACTGGCGGTGCGGGATTCATCGGTTCAAACTTCGTTCACTACCTTCTCAACGAACACGAGGACGACGAAGTGATCACACTGGACGCGTTGACGTATGCGGGTTCGAAGGAGAACCTCGATGGCGTTCTCGACGACCCACGACACGAGTTCGTCGAAGGTGACATCCGCGACCGCGATCTCGTCACTGACCTCGTCTCCGACGTCGATGCAATCGTCAACTTCGCGGCGGAATCACACGTAGACCGGTCAATCCAAGGTGCGAAACCCTTCGTCACGACGAACGTCCAAGGCACCCAGACCCTCCTCGACGCTGCTAACGAGGCAAATATCGAGCGCTTCCTCCAGATCTCGACCGATGAGGTGTACGGCCAGATCCTCAACGGGAAGTTCTCCGAAGACGACCCACTCAATCCCCGGAACCCCTATTCGGCGACGAAGGCAGGTGCGGACCTCCTCGCACAGAGCTTCCAGACGACTCACGACCTTCCTGTCCTCATTACGCGGACGTGCAACAACTTCGGTCCCCGTCAGCACCCCGAGAAACTCATCCCGAAATTCATCCAGAACGCGGCCAACGGCCAGGACCTGCCCGTCTACGGCGACGGGTCGAACGTCCGCGAGTGGATCTACGTAGAGGATAATTGCCGAGCACTTGACGTGGTCCTCCGGGAGGGGGAAGTGGGAGAGATCTATAACATCGGGAGCCACGCGGAGAAGACGAACCTCGAAGTCACCGAAGCGGTTCTGGACGCCGTCGGGGCAGACAACGACCTGATCGAATTCGTCGAGGACCGCGCCGGCCACGACCAGCGCTACGCACTCGAAACCGAGAAAATCGAAGCACTCGGCTGGGAACCGGAATACACGTTTGAAGAAGGTCTCGAACGAACCGTCGAGTACTACTTGGACTGACGATGCCTGGCGAAGAGAAACCGATCCCGCCGTCCGAGTGGCAGGCAATCGTAGAGAATGTTCCACTCGTCTCCGTTGACCTCGTCGTCGAACATGATGGCGGTATTCTCTTGGGCAAACGCGAAAACGATCCCGCCAAAGGAGAATGGTTCGTGCCCGGTGGAACGGTACTGAAGAATGAATCCCGGACTGAGGCTGTCCACCGCGTCGCCAAGGAAGAACTCGGAGAATCTGTCGTTATCGGCGAGTGTCTTGGAACCTACGAGCACTTCTATGATACCTCTGAGATTGAGGGTGTTGACTCGAAACACTACGTTGCGACTGCGTATCGCTGCCATCTCGAACACGACGAGCCCGATTTCTCTGGCGACGACCAACACAGCGCGATTGACGTCTTCCATCCACCGTTCAACGACCTTCATCCGTACGTTGAACGATATCTTGACGACCTCTAAGACAGTACTTGACTACCGAAGATCCTGCTCACGAAGCATCTTCCCGATCTGATCCCTCAGCTGTTGGAGCGAAATCAGGGAAAACCGAACAACGCAGCATCGAACGTCCTTCATTCAAAATGGACTACCCGATGGGTACCCCGTAGTTCTGATGTCGCGCCAGATGTTCGGGTCCAGCGTCTATGAGGCCGCCGTCGAGGTGAACGAACGCCAGCCCGAACGACTGGTCGACCGCCTAAAGCACCACGTCGACCTCGAGGGTGCGCGGATCGCGGTCCTCGGCCTCGCGTTCAAGCCCCAGACCGACGACATCAGAAACTCCAGAGCAATCCCGGTGATCGAATTACTCCGGGAGTACGGCGCGGAGGTCGTCGCGTACGATCCGGTCGCGAACGACCCTATGCGGGAGCGAATCCCGGCGGTCGAATACGCCACCACCGCAAAGGCTGCACTGAGCGACAGTGACGGAGCGGTTGTCGTGACCGACTGGGACGAGTTCGCGGCGCTCGACGACGCGTTCGACGAGATGGCGACCCCCGTCGTCGTCGACGGCCGCCGCATCGTCGAGCGCCGGGACGGGATCACGTACGACGGACTGACGTGGTAGCGGAGACGACTCGAGAAGTTGGAACCTGCCGAAGGGGCCGGACAGTCGTCTGTGATCAGACTACTAGACCCTAGAACGATCTCCACTAGGGCCACGTAGTCACCTCGATGGAGGGTGTATGGAGTTCTCCGTATCCAAACGTAGTTTAGATAGGAAGAAACTTTTCTATGATAGAGAAAGTTAGATCGATGGATGCGATCGTACTAGCAGGCGGCTACGCTACCCGACTCTGGCCGATCACTCGCCAACGCCCGAAGATGTTCCTTCCGGTTGGTGACACGACGGTCATCGATGGTGTGCTCGAGGACCTCGAGACGGACGACCGAATCGACGACGTCTACGTTTCGACGAACGAGCGGTTCGCGGACGAGTTCGAAGCCCACCTCGAGACCAACGACTACCACAAACCACAGCTCTCGATCGAAGACACGACCGACGAGGACGAGAAGTTCGGTGTGATCGGCGCGCTCGCCCAGCTCGTCGACCGAGAGAACCTCACGGACGACACGATCGTGATCGCGGGCGATAACCTCCTCAGTTTCGACGTGAGCGAGTTCGTCGACTTCTTCCGCCAACGAGAAACCCCGACGCTCGCCGCCTACGATGTCGGCGATTACGACCGCGCGACATCGTACGGCGTCCTCGAACTCGACGACGACGGCCGCGAGATCGTCGCCTTCGAGGAGAAGCCTGACGACCCACCGAGTACGCTCGTGTCGGTCGCCTGCTACGGGTTCCGCGCAGCGGACCTCGAGTTGCTCGAGACGTACCTGGCTGGAGAGAACAACCCCGACGAGCCGGGCTGGTTCGTCCAGTGGCTCGTCGACCGGGAGCGCGTCGACGCGTTCACGTTCGACGGCGCCTGGTTCGACATCGGGACGCCCGAGAGCTATCTCGACGCCGTCGCCTGGCAGTTCGACGGCGACAGCACGATCCACCCTGACGCGTCGCTCGAGGGGACGACGATCGGGGCCAACGTCCACGTCATGGAGGGCGCCCGCGTTACCGACGCGATCCTCCGTGATTGCGTCGTCTTCCCCGACGCCACGATCACCGGCGGCACGGTCGAGCGAGCGGTCATCGGGACGGGTGCCGAACTCCGCGAGGCTGAGATCCAGTCGGCACTCATCGGCCCGGAGCTGACGCTCGCCGATCTGCCGGCCGGCCGGTAACCCACTGGCACACAATCGCGACCGGCGACCCCTCGGCCGCCAGACACCTGATTATCGCAGACGGAGTCGCCACTAGTGGGCACTAGTAGTGGGACGAGACCTGCCACGAACTCGACCCGGTTCCTGGCGCCGCCGCCCCTGGGAACGGATGGCCACCGAAGGGAGTCTCGTCCTGGATGGCGTGGGATGCATCGACGCGCCGCTGACCGCGCATCGGGGTGACTCCCACCAAAGATTAACTACATCTAATACGTTACTAGCGGGACGGTCACAACGATCGCGTGGGATCAATGTCACAGAGGGACTGGCAACACCTAGCCGAGACCGCACAGGATGGGCAGAGCCCGGGAACGTATGTCCAGAAGGCGTGTGCATACATCACGCGTGCGCCAGGGGAGCTCCTGGTGTTCGAGGGCCCGGAGTATGAGGGCCTACAGATTCCGAAAGGGACCATCGAACACGGAGAGACACCACGTGACGCCGTGACTCGAGAAATCGAAGAAGAGAGTGGCCTCGAGACCCTGCAGACGATCTCGTATCTGACGACAGATATCTGGACGCGCTCACTCGAGCCACCAAAGCAATACATCCGCCATTTCTTCGCAATCACCATCGACGAAGCACGCGACCAGTGGACGCATACTGTCACTGGCGAGGGTGACGAACGCGGGCTTACATACAAATATAAGTGGGAACCGCTGCCGCCAGAGCAGCCGTTTGCACTCGCGCTCGACGATTACCTCCATTTCGTCCGCGACTAGGACCCCGTCAGATCGAAGCGGATGACCCTGTCGTGGGGACACTGTTCTGGGCCCCAGCCCAATTGAATCCGATATTCGATGCGATTGGTCGCCACTGTGAGTCCGTCGGCCACAAGACCACTGAACACTGCAGGTGGCTGCCCACCCGCATACTAGTAGTGGGGGCGCGACAGTACGATACCTGCCGCAAAGTCAAACCGTTTACCGTCCCCGCCTCCCCTGCGAACGTATGGACAACGAACGGATTCTCGTCACTGGTGGCGCGGGATTCATCGGCTCGCAGCTGACTGATCGCCTCCTCGAGGCCAACAACGACGTCACGATCGTTGATGACCTGTCGAACGGCCGCGCGGAGTGGGTCCCCGACGGCGCGACGCTCGTCGAACGGGATCTCACCGATGACGACGCCCTCAAGGGCGTGCTCACGAGCGATTTCGACCGCGTCTTTCACCTCGCGGCCTCGAAGGCCGTCAACACCGACAGTCCGCGAGCACAGTTCGAAGCGAACACGCAGATGACCTACAACGTTCTCGAGACGATGCAGGAAGTCGGCGTCACGGACCTTGCCTACACGTCGACGTCGACGGTCTACGGCGAGGCACCGCGGCCGACACCCGAGGATTACGCCCCACTCGAGCCGATCAGCGTCTACGGGGCGAGCAAACTCGCCGACGAGGGGCTCTGTTCGACCTACGCGCACTCTCACGACCTAACCGTCCACACGTTCCGCTTTGCGAATATCGTCGGCGGGCGGCTGCGCGGCGCCGTCATCCCCGATTTCATCGAGAAGCTACAGGCCGACCCCGAGACGCTGACCATCCTCGGCGACGGCCGCCAAGAGAAATCTTACATGCACGTCGACGATTGCATCGACGCGATGCTGCACGTCTGTGAACAGGCCGAGGGCCCGCTGGCGACCTACAACCTCGGGACGCGGACGACGACCTCCGTGACCCGCATCGCGGACATCGTCAGCGAGGAACTGGGCCTCGAGCCCGAGTACGAGTACACCGGCGGCGACCGCGGCTGGACCGGTGACGTGCCGAAGATGCGCCTCTCGATCGAGAAGCTCGACGCCCTCGGGTGGGAACCGACCCACGAGAGCGATCGGGCGGTCCGCGAGGCGACACGGGAACTGTGTACGGAGTTCGGTCTGCGGAACTGACCACGACTGCCGAAGCGCTTCGACTGGGTTGACGATGGCCTGTGACACTCGCCTGGATTCTGATGACCTAGTCCCTGCTAACGAGCCACCCGAACTGTACGTATAGCGTCGCCAGACCCTCGAATATTAACGAGTGGGACGCAAGGAATGTAGGGCCCAATGCTTCATGCTACTGGACAGAAGTCAATACGAAACCGGTCGGGAATTCGCGGCCGTCCCCAGAGGTGACGGCCGCATACGTGCGACCGGCTTCACGTAGTTCTGTCTAGCAGTGAGCGTGTCATAGAATCCATCTCATAGCTTGAGCTTCTCACATCCCGGATCGTCTCCTCGCTCATAGTTGGTGATGGCAACGACGAGTCGTAGGCAGAGCGCGACGAACACTTCTGTCCGTGCGTGAACACGGCCTCGGGCGCGAACGTGCCCGAGGCCGCAGTCCTTGACCGCGTCGTTGGTTCGTTCGACCCCTGTCCGGCGGTTGTACGTCTCGTCTAAGACGGATTGTTTGAGCTGGACGTCCTCGCTGTGTTCCTCGATGCGGTCCTCAATCCTGTACTCGATATCTTTCGGATCGTCGGTGTTTCGCGGGTTGTACGGGGCGACTGGCACGACCCCTGCGGCCAGCAGGTGGTCGTGCCAGTCGAGGATGTCGTAGGCACTGTCTCCAAGCATCCAGGTCGGTGTATCGACGGCGAGCGCGTCACTCGTGACGCGCATCGCCGTCTCTTGAGATGCCTGTTTAGCCTGTGTAAACTCCGCCGCTATCGGGATCTTTGCTCCGCTTGAGACGATCGTACAGCCGAAGCCGTAGTAGTACTCTTCAGCTGTTGGATCGTAGTTCCATGACGCTGCGTCGTTGTACCGAATCGCCTCAATGTGCGTCGAATCAATGGAATATGTTGAGTCGAGCAGGCCGCGGACGGCGGCCTGCTCGACGAGCCTGTCGAAGACATCGTCGACGACATGTTCGAGGTCAGTGAGAAAGCGGTCAACCGTGTCTCTAGATGGAGGTTTGTCAAGTCCGCAGTAGTACCAGACGAGTGTATGCTGGAGTTCACGCGTGACGGGGCGTGTACCGTAGATGTTCTTGTAATAGCAGTGCAGAAAACCACGAAAGAGATCTGGTGGCTGATGAACTCGTGTTCGCCCCCTCGAAGCGGGGGCGAACACATCGTACTCCAGCAGAAACTCGAACTCAAGGTACTCGAATAGCGGCACTGTCTCGGTAGCCGCCGCATTCAAGAACTCGTCTACCGAAGTTACGTCTTGCAGGGCTGCGATTGTGCTGGACACACTTTCCGCACCCTGCTGCCTTGCACGAGACGCTTTCTATGACACGCTGTAGCAGTATCAACCCACCACTAGTCGTCCCCCGTTCGGGTCCACTAGTACCGGAGCAGATGCAGCCCCACGGCTGTCGGTTTCATACTTGGTGGCAAGGGGTTTATTATAGAGTAAGAAAACAGCTTACATGATATGCAACAACAGGAACATGAATCCGACGAGTACTCGCCGGTCGCAGCACTCGAGGGAACGAACTGTACGTTCTGCGATGAAGGGGAACTCATTCGAGGAGTCTATAAGGGAAACACGGCCGTTATCTGCGATTCGTGTGAGACCCCCGGGGCGCAGTTCTGGTAACACCGACGGCCCTGTTTTCGAGAGGAAAGACCGATCGTGCCGATTCGATGATCGCCGGCTTCGGAAATCGCAGTGTTCTCATAGGGTGAACGCAACCGTGCTGACATGCAGAACCAACGCGTCCTGATCACGGGCGGGGCAGGGTTTATCGGGTCAAATCTGGCGAACCATCTCGCGGCGGACAACGACGTCGTCGCGATTGACGACGAATACCTCGGCACGCCCGAGAACCTCGAGTCCGCAGTCGACTACCACAATCGGAGCGTCCTCGAGGACGACCTCCCGACGGACGTCGATGTCGTCTTCCACCTCGCAGCGCTCTCGTCGTACGCGATGCACGAAGAGGACCCCACCACAGGCGCCCGCGTCAACGTCGAGGGGTTCGTCAATGTGGTCGAACAGGCCCGCGAGGACGGCTGCGAGACGGTCGTCTATGCGTCGACGTCGTCGATCTACGGCAGCCGCACCGAGCCCTCGCCGGTCGACATGGATGTCGCCGTCAACACAGGCTATGAAGCCTCCAAACTCGCCCGCGAACGCTACGGCGAATACTTCGCCAATCACTACGACATGAACGTCGCTGGGATGCGCTTCTTCTCGGTCTATCAGGGCTACGGCGGCGCCGAGGAACACAAGGGCGAGTACGCCAACGTGATTGCCCAGTTCGCCGACGACATGGCGAACGGGGAGGCACCAGTGCTGTACGGTGATGGCACGCAGACGCGGGACTTCACCCACGTCTCGGATATCGTCCGCGGGCTCGAGCAGGCTGCAGATACCCAGCTCACCGGCATCTACAACCTCGGGACGGGCGACGCCTATAGCTTCAATACGGTCGTCGACATGCTCAACGACGAACTGGGGACCGACATCGAACCCGAATACATCGAAAACCCCATTCCTGACTCGGTGTACGTCCACGACACCTGTGCCGATTCGTCGACGATGCGTGAAGCGACCGGGTGGGAACCCGAGATCGACTTCGAGGAGGGACTCCGGCGAGTCTGTGCACAGTACACCGAGACCGACGCAGCGACCTCGCTCAACTGATGCGATGACATCCTCCCCGGCGTGGTTTCCAGTCATGGTTCGACCTGCGACACAAGTTTGACGAGGCGAATCCTCCCGGCTACCGTAAACACGGCGACACTCGATCCAAGAGTACGGTCACGTTCAAAGCAGACGGCTTCAAACACAACCCCGAACACGACCTCGTCCGACTCTCAAAGGGCAAAAACCTGAAAGAACACTGGTCGGACTTCCTGCTCTGCGAGTACCAGACCCGCCCCGACGTTGACCTTTCAGAAGTCAAGAAGGTGCAGAACGTTCGAGCCGTCTGGAATGGCGACGAGTGGGAACTGCACTTCGTCTGCAAAGTCGAACTCGAGACCACCGACTCAGCAGGCAACGAAGTGGCCGGTATCGATCTCGGTATCAAGAACATCGCCACAGTCGCATTCCCCGACAAGTATATCCTGTACCCCGGCAACTCGCTCAAACAGGACAAGCACTACTTCACCCGAGCAGAGTACGACACTGAGGGTGAGAACGGGCCCTCGGAGAAGTCGATGCGGGCACGCAGGAAACTCACAGACCGTGAAACACACTTCTACCACACGCTTACGGACACAATCATCACAGAGTGTGTCGAACGCGGTGTTGGCACGCTCGCGGTGAGCTGGCCTGAAGACGTGCGCGAGTCCGACTGGGGCAAGACGGGGAACAAAAAGTTGCACTCGTGGGCGTTTGACCGTATCTACCAGAACCTCGCATATAAGGGTGAGATTCGTGGTGTTGAGGTGCTGAAAGAGAACGAGTGGGACACCTCGAAGACGTGTTCACGGTGTGGTGATGACACGCGGTCAAACCGCGTGGAACGGGGCTTGTACGTCTGTTCATCGTGTGGGTTGGTCGGGAACGCCGATTGTAACGGGGCGGAGAATATGCGCCAGAAGATAACTCTGAGTCCTCACGGTGAGGATAGGAGTAACGGCTGTGTGGCACAGCCATCGGTACACCTGTTCGACCGCGAGAGCGGGACATTCCGTACGAGAGAACAGGTCGTGTCGTAGACCAGCAAATATCCCACCTGTGGTACGGGAAGCCTCGCCGTTTACGGCGAGGAAGATGTCACCGCGATCTCCATGACGGTGAAGGAGCCACTCGCGACGCAGGTGTCTCCGCTGACGAGTGGTGAGACCACCCGCGATACACGATAGCATGTCGTTAGCGATCGGTGAGTGAAAGAAGCGAGACAAACTGACGTGCTGGTCGCAAAACCGGCTACGGATTCAGCCTGCTCACCTCAGGTTTCCAGAGCGACGAACACGGCCACGCGAGGCAGTGCCCGTCCACTTGGGAGCTAAGGGTGAGTTGACGACTAGATGAACTTACCGATGCATTCAAAAGTAAGCTAGTTGAACACTAAGTAGTGGCTAATATCGAACTGGACCTTGATGACGATGCAATTTTGATTGAGGACCACAATCAACAACAGCAGCTCATAGCCACGAGGAGCGGTGATTCATGGCGGGTACTCGAGGAACCGATCGACAAATCGAATCAACTCGCAACCCGGACAACAGTGAACACGCCCACACAGGCCCTCATCGAAACGCTCCGATGGCTTGCCGAAAATGAATGAGGAATTACACCCACCCCGGCGTGAACAGTAGACGCCGAATCTAATTTGCGCCGTTGCTGGTAGGGTCACTATGGTCGAGATTGATGAAGCAAAACAGGTCTGTCGCGCCGCTTCAACCGTCGTTTATCCGGCGCTCGACTTTGGCATCAAACAGTGTGGGAGCTACACAAGAGAGCTTCAAGAAACTCCTTTCTCGTGTCGCCTTCGAACAAGAGTTCGCCAATACAGCTGGGAAAACGTGCCAACTCAACAACGGCGAGCCCGTCGACGTGACGTCGACGGCTCGCAATGGACTCGCAAAATCACTTCTCTACCATCTCCGGAACCTGGAGGCGGACGCCATCGACGACCAGTTCGATGGCGTCCGCGATGATCTCTTCGAGATTCTCCGGAAACAACGACTCTTGCCCAACTGTGTCGATGTTGCGATAGACCTCCACCAGTGGCGGTTTTACGGTGGTGCAGACACTGACCACGTTCTGATCACCTATCCCGATCAGGGAACAACTCGAACGTACTGTTTTGCGACGATCTGTATCGTTGCACCAGGAACGCGGTTTACACTCGATGTACTGGCATTGAAGGCGAACGGCTTTCGCGCCAAGCGCGAAGCCGTTCGCTTGCTGCTCGAAACGGCACAAGAGTACGTCTCGATCAGACACGTCTACCTCGACAGAGGCTTCTACCAGGTTCACGTCGTTGCGGAACTCGAACAACTCGACGTCGACTATATCGTCCGTGCACGCCCGAGTAAGGGGATGAAAGCCCGTCTCAGCGCCGGCGCTGAGACGGTCGTTGACGAGTATCTCATGCAGCGAAAACGTGAACCGACCGCCTCAGTTGCAGTGACTGTGTTTGCTGTGCCACATCGGTCAACGGAGGACGAGCACGTCTGGTTCGTGACGAATCTCGACCTTGAGCCTGAAGCGGCGAGAGCGTACGCGACGGCGTTCCGCCGCCGCTGGGGAATTGAAACCTCCTACCGCCAGATCGGTGACTTTCTCCCGAGAACATCGTCGCCGACGTTCTCGGTACGGCTGTTCTACTTCCTGTTTGCGGTTTCGATGTACAATCTGTGGATCCTCGCAAATGTACTTGTCTCAGCTGGTGCTGTCCCGGAGAAACCGCCAATCTCGACACGTGTCTTCAGGGAATTCGTTAGTGTAACCGATTACGGATAGGGGAAGATCAGTTCGACCGAGATAATCGGTCAGAACGCCGGAGCCGAGTGGCAACGCTCAGAAACGCCGCCGACAGCGGCGTTTCTTCGCTCCGTTCCTCGCTGTGTCGCATAGATCGTCGGAGCGCTGCAATCCAAATCGGTTGATCGACCAGTTTTGTTCGGCTGCCCGCGTTGAATCGGCAACTACTGTTCAGGGCGGGGAGGATGTCAACGATTGATCGCGCTCAGGAAAAAGGACGAGAACACGGTCTGGAGGCCGATGATGATCGCCGTGAACGCGATGAGCGAACTCATCGTGAACTCGAGCGACGCGAATCCGTTGGTGATCCACTGGGAGACCAGTGCGGCCGCATAGAGGCTACCGACGCCGAACAGCACGAGCCCGGCCGTCGCACCGTGTTCGAGCGACAGCGATGTCGTCACGCGCTCGGTGATCGGATCTGTCGGTTTCTGGATGGGGTCGCTCGCGACGGTCGCAAAGACGCCGAGACTGGCGACCTGATAGCCGACGATCGTCAGCAGACTGCCGGCGATCATCGAGTGGGTGCCCAGCGTCGCGTTCCCGATCGACACGCCAGTGTAGGCGATCCCCATCACGACCAGCCCGGCAAGCCCGAGCAGGAGTCCTGGGGCCGAGAACAGATAGCCGGGCGCGTTCACAAGCATGAACCGGACGTGTCGCCAGCCGTCGCTGAAACTGTCGAGAGTCTCTTTGCCCTCTCGTTCGTGGTAGACGATCGGCGTCTCCACGATGTCGAGGTCCTGCGCGCCGGCCTCCATGATCATCTCCGACGCGAACTCCATCCCGGTCGTCTCGAGGTTCATCGTCTCATAGGCCTCCCGCGTGAAGATCCGGAAGCCACTGTGAGCGTCGCTCACGCCCGCACCGTAGAAGGCGTTCAGGAACTTGGTCAGCAGCGGGTTTCCGACGTATTGATGGAGCGACGGCATTGCACCGGGCTTGATCTCGCCCTCGAGCCGGCTCCCCATCACGATATCGGCATCCTGTTCGCGGAGGTGAGCCAGCAGGCGCGGGATCTGTTCGAAGTCGTAAGTCGTGTCGGCGTCGCCCATGATGATGTACTCACCGCGAGCGCGGTCGAACGCGTACCGGTAAGCATAGCCGTAGCCGGACTGATCGGGTTCGTGGACGATCGCGCCCAAGTCCCGACCGATTTCAGGTGTCCGATCGGTCGAACTGTCGCTGAGAATGATCTCGGCGGTCATGCCAAGTTCGCTGATCGCCGTTTTCGCGCGCTCAATACACTCGGCGATGCCCGCCTCCTCGTTGAGCGTCGGCATGACGATGCTCAGGGCCGGCGTCTGATCGCTGTCGGGGCCGATGAGCAAGGTATCGGCCCATCCGTCTTTAGTTAAGACTCACACCTCGGTTGTGTAGCGGTAGCGAGCGTCTCTTGTAAGATTGGTCGTTGCTTGTGGATCTTTTGAGCGTCTTCGATCAGCCGGTCGAGCAGCGGCGGCGGTGAGTAGCCGAGGAACTCACCGAGTTCGTGGAGAATAAGCTGGGCGTGCGACCGAAAGGTCGCCGCCCAGCGCTCTGTCGGAAACACAAGCTCATCATCCGCCTGCTCAGTGACTAGATCCAACAGATCGCGGCTTACAAGCAGCGACAGCAGCGCTGCGTACAATAAGATCCTCACCACGTGTTCGTCACTCGTGTCGAACTCGTCCAATTCGTACTGCGTCTTCAGCTCCCGGAACAGTAACTCAACTTCCCACCGACAGCGGTAGATCTCCGCTAAATCCGCCGGAAAGAACTCTTTCCTCGCTAAATTCGTTATGTACAGGTGGTAGTCGTCGGCGTCCTCATTGTGGACGCCGACGACGCGAAATCGCTTCGTATCCAGCGACTGTGTCCCATTGTACGGCCCTCGTTTGAATTCGACTTCGACCTCTACATCGATGTATTTCCGGTCAAGATCATTGAGAACAGCTCGGAGCTGCTTGCCCTCTAAGGGAATGGCGCGGCCGCGCCATTCCCGTAACTCCCCCGTAATCAGCGGATTCGCGTTCTGCTTCAGCCGACTCACGAAGTAGCCGTCGTTTTCGTCGATCAACGCAAACCGGCGGTACTTGAAGTACGCGAGATCGAACAGCAGGAGGCGATTCTCAAGCCACGGCCCTGTTTTGAACAAGGTGCTGTCGTGCGTTTTCTCGTTAGCAGTATCGAGCCGTTCAATCGTCTGCTCTGTGGCATTATGGAGCAGGTGGAGCTTCGCTCCAGCCTGCTCCTCGTGGCGGGCTTCGAACTGGTCTGAGAGAAATTCGTGTAACCGTAACACCGTTCCATCAGCGATCATCACGTCTCTAAATCGGTCGAGATCAGCGTCAACAGCGTTAGGAACAGCGACCTCGTCGAGACCATGCTCGACGAGGTCGCGGAGGTACTCCGCAAGTGTCGGTGTCAACCGCTGATAGAATCCACCCGGAGAGATCGTCTCATCGGCAGTAGAGTTGTAACAGCGTCTAAACCCAGCGAGTGTTCGGCTTTCGCCTGCGGCGAAGCCGAACACGAACGCCCAAACGAAGGCAGGGATCTGGAGCTTGCGGTCACGTTCGACCACGCCGAGTTCCTCGGCGTGCTCTTCGAGGAACTCAGAGGGAAACAGTGTAGTGAGCCGACGCATAATCCGAGATGAGGAGTCCTTGTCGTGCACAGACTGGACTTCCTCATTCCTTCCGAAAGATGCCTCGATAAGCCGCCGCTATCACGCGGTTTCTCGCTTAACTAAAGACGAATGGGTATCGGCCTCGTGATGGTCCGCGTCCAGCTCGCGATCACCGTCGATCGGCTGCTGTGTCGATTCCTCTGCTGACGAGTACTGGTGTTTGTCCCCTTCTGATGTACTCATAGTACTCTTCTCCCCCAGTCGGAAAGTATAAGATAACTCACATTCATATCAGGCGTTTGTATTAGTCTGCATATCTATTGATGGTACGCTATACTGGAAACAGGTGAATAAACGTTCGGTATCAGGTGAATACATGGTCGTTGCTAGCGTTGATCTATCATACAAATTATTTGTTTTGAACTGCCGTAGCGAAAAGAGGGTCAGAAGACGATTAAAGATGACGCTGAACGGCTGTCTCTGGAGAGTTAGACGCCGTCCGGAGCGCTCGAGTTCGTCGCCTCAGCGACATCGACCCAGAGGTGGACGGAGTATTCAGTGTCGTCCATCGACGGCTCGGCCGGCACGTCACCGCCGGGAAAGAGCAGCCAGACGACACGCTGGTTCTCGCCGACCATGGTCGGCTCGAGGTCGTACTCGCGGTGCCAGCTCTCGTTGTGTGCGATCGTAGTACTGAACCGGTCGAGTTCGCGCTGCTCGCGGACGACCGTTTCGTTGGCCGTCGCGTTCCCGTCGACCGTTTCGTTGGCCGTCGCGTTCCCGTCGACCGTTTCGTTGGCCGTCGCGTTCCCGTCGACCGTTTCGTTGGCCGTCGCGTTCCCGTCGACCGTTTCGTTGGCCGTCGCGTTCCCGTCGACCGTTTCGTTGGCCGTCGCATTCCCGTCGACCGTTTCGTTGCCGATCACCTCGACGTCTTGCTCGAGGACCACCACCGTGTAGTCCGTCGTCTCGTGTTCGTGGTTGTCGATCCCGACGATCAGTTCCTGACTTTCTCCCTGAACGAACTCCGTGGGGTAGTCGTCGGCGACCAGTTCGCCGTCGTCGTCCTCGGTCAACAGATAGATCGCCGAGAACTGCTCACCGTCAGGTGGGACGAGAACGGCGTAGCCGACGCTCCCGGCGGCAAGAAGGACCGACAACACTAGCAAGATGTTCAGTGCAGCATCCGCACGCGTATCGGGCTCGAATAGCTCCGCGCGTCCAGCGGCGTACCAGTCGCGGTAGGGGACCCGAAAGCGTTCGTCGGCCGGCAGCTCCCAGCGGCGGGTGGCTGCAACGGCCGTCGAGGCGAGCGTAAAGCCGCTGACCGCCACCGCGATCGGGGTGAGGCGAATCCCCCAGGGCGTGAAGTTCAACACGAGTCCGATCAGCGGGACGATCGCGATACTGAGGCCAAACGAGAGCGCGACGCGCTCGATGCCGTCGATCCCCTCCCGCGAGGAGAGCGAGTCGGACCAGCCGTCCGAATCCGTCGTATCGCCACCGTCCGCATCAGAACCCGCCGGCTCGGGCGTCTCACCGTCCTCGGGAAACAGGGCTGCGATGAACGCGTACCCCGGGGCGAAGAGTACGAAGACGAGCCCGAGCGCCACGCGCAGCGGCGTCTCCCGAATGAGTGGGGCGAATACGGCCACGTTCGTCGCGACGACGAACGCCGTGACCACGGCGAGATCGGCCGGCAGCTGCCTGATCGGCCGCGGAATGAGAAGCCACAATGACCGGGAAGCGACCATTCACCCGCTAGTATCGCAGAAGGTAATAAAAACAGTCCGATAAGCACTCCGCCGACGGCTGTAGCGACCCGCAACCGCTAGCCCGAGTCGGCCGGCGCGTTTGTCGGAGGGGTGTCCGCCTCGAGAATTCCCTCAACTACCGCTACTTCCTCGTCAGCCGAGATCTGATAGAAACCGAAAGCGCATACCCGCGTCTTCAGGCGCGGGTCGACCGATAGGCTCGGTGCAGCGTCCGACCTCGATAGCCAGACTGGATTTCCATCTTGGTGTGGCCCAACATAGCATAGAGTGCTACGAATACCGTGAGATGCCGTCCTCGAACCACAAGAGGAAGCGGACCAGCGGTGGTTCGCGCGGCGATGACATGGTATTCGATGGGGCCTGTTTGACCGGGCCACAGCCCTATACAGGGGAGGAAACGAGAGTTCCCCCGGTATGCTGCCGGTTCCCCTTGAGTGCGGGTTGGAACCTTGAACGCTACACTTGGCGGAAATCCGATGGTCGGATTCCACGTCCTTCAGTGCGTGGAGGAGGTCAATCGCGTCCCACTTCCGTCCACAGCACGACAACCCACTCATTGACCTCCTCCCGCGCCTAAAGACGCGGGAATCCCGCCACGGGATTTCAGGCCGGTCGTGGCCCTATGGTTTCAAGACGCATACGTCCCAAGCGTCTCTTGCTTGGTAGCATCGGCTTGGGTGTCTTGTGGGGCGGTCAAACGCCCCCCATCCTCAGCCGAGTCATCGCCATCCGTGTGTTCTCTTGAATGACTCTCTCCGCTGAGGTAGCGGTCTGCGATATTTATCGCACCGTTCACGTCCGCTTGGTACTCGCCCATCCAGCAGTCGTCGTTCGTACATTTGAACGTCGCCTGTCGCAGGCGGTATCCTACCTCTCCGCAAGCGTGGCACTCCTTCGACGTGTTGCGCGGGTTCACTGTCTCTACGGAGATACCCTTCTCGACGGCCTTGTACCGTATCTGCGCGTGGAGTTTGGCGAATCCCCATCCGTGGAGACGCCGGTTCATAAAGTCGCCGTAGTCCATCGACTCCCGTATGTACGTCAGGTCTTCCAGAACTAGAACAGGATTCTCGACGGACTCGGCGTACTCCACGACTTCGCGGGTGACACGGTGGAACACGTCGTCTATCTGGTTCCATATATCGCCCCCGAAGGACTCCGCGATATGCTCGCTTCCTCGCGTCTGGAGTCGGCGCGTGGCGGTGAAGTAGGTCTTGCGGAGCCGACGAACGGTTTTGCCCTCGTCGGCCCACAGTTCGGGTGTGGTCGGAGAACCGTGGTCATCGCGGTGACACACCGTGACGAGTGACGCTTCCCCTATGTCCACTCCGATAGGCGTCCGTTCTTCGGCGGACACCTCGGAGCGTTCCTCCACGTCGCGGGTGGCGGTGACGTGGAGATACCACGTCCCGTCCCGCTGGAACAGCCGACTCTCGCCCATCGTGGCGTCTCCCGCGTTCAACGCTTCCAGCCAGTCTCGTTGGTCGGGATTCGGCTGTGCTGGCATCCAGAGGTGGTAGTCTTCGTGGTGCGGGATTTTGACGTACCACTCGATAGCGTTCTCGGGCTGGTGGTCGAGGCGTAGCCCCTCGTTGGTGAACCGAACAGGGTGGTCGTCGTGAAGGCCGCCCGCGTTGTACGTCGTCGTCAACTGCGGGACGTACTTCTTGAGGGCGTTCTTCGCGTACCCCGACAGGTCGTAGTTGACCACCACGTCGTTCGCTTCGGTCTGCGTGGTACATCGGGCGTCGAATGCGTCTAGGAGGGCGTGCTGGTACGCCTCTCGCGTCTCTCGGAGTTTCCTCCGCTTGTGGGCGTTCGGGTCCACAAGTTGAGTTCCAGCGTCTTCGTGAGTTCGGTCACGAATCGCCCTCCTTGTGCTGTTGGATGTAGTTCTCGACAGTCTCACTCGAAACGTGCCCGGCGGTCCCTGCGTAGTATCCTCGCGCCCATCCGATTTTCTCGCCGTCGTGGTCGGCGTAGCGGTGGTTGTACTTGCGCGAGGAGATACCCTTGAACCAGTTGGCGAGTAGCGCCGGTTCGTTCTTGGGCGGGCTACTGACGAACAGGTGAACGTGGTCGGGCTGTACGGTGAGGTCGAGTATTTCGACGCCTTTGTCGTCGGCTATTTCGTGAAGGATGGACCGGATACGGCTGGCAACCTCATTAACGAGCCCCAATTGACGGTACTTCGGCAACCACACTATGTGGTAGTTGAGGTTGTAGGTTGCGTGCCGTGTGGTCTTCATCCGTGTTGCACACTATGGTCCGTCGTCGTCTTAATACCACCGATAGAACGGTGGGAAACCCAGCCGTGGCGTTGTCGGTGGGTGTGTAGGCTATTGTCCGCTTGACCCCCGCCTAAAGACGGGGGTATGCGCTCGTATCTTTATCATCGGCAGGAACGCCCTCGTCCGACGAATCACTGAGGTCACACAGTCGACGCGCTTTCTCAAGGAGAGCCGCGGATTCCGTCGTCGGAACGGTGCCGGGATCGAACGCGGCTCGTTCGTATCCCTGGGTGACGGCGCGAAGCAAGTCTGTCTCCGCCGCGTCGGCGTTCCGATACGTTCGATAGAACTCCCAGTGAGTCAGCGATTTCTGTCCGTCAATCCGAGACGCAAGCGCGCGACGAACGGCCGCATAGCTCGTTCGTACAGCGTCGTTGGGTCGACCGGCCGCGAGTTGATCGGCCGCCCGTTCGAGCAGGGGGTCGACCGGATCCGCTGTGGACTCGGTCGATCGGTCGGCGGGAGTCCGTTCTCCAGCGACGCCCCCCTGGTCGCGTGCCGGACTGGCAGGCGACGCGCCCTCGTCTGAACGGCGAACCCACCAGAGACCGAGTCCGGCCGCAATTACTGCGACGAAGCCGCCCGCAAGCAGGACTGGCGTCGGAATCCGTGATGCTGAGCCATCGATCATTACGGTCGTTTCGACCCTCGCCGTCTCGAGGTTCGACCCGTCGCCCGTGTAGACCGCGGCGACTGTCATGTCGCCACTGCTCGAACTCGGAATGGAAACCGTCGTCCCGAACGAGCCGCCGGCCTCGGTCGTGACGGTATCGACGGTCGATCCGTCGATTCGAATCTGAACGGATTCGCCCCGAACGCCGTCCCCGTCGACGGTGGCGAGCGATCCGTTGACCATTACCTCCTGCCCGCTGATCGACGTTTCGTCGATCGAGAGCGTACTCTGCGTCTCGCGAACCGTCACGGTCGTCGTATTAGCCGTTCCGGCGAGTGCTTGCCCCTCGAGCGGGAGCCGAACGACCAGGTCCCTGTCCCCGTCTTCGACGGCCGCCGGAATCGGACTCGAGGAACCGAACACCCCGTTTTTGACCGGTACCGTTTCGAGCCGTTCGCCGCCGAGAGAGACCGAAACTGGGACGCCATCGACCGACCGGCCGTCGACGGTTAACTCCCCCGTAACGGCGTGGCGTTCGCCATACGCCACCTCGCTCGGCGTCTCCTCCAGGACGAGCGTCGGCTCGACCTGGTCGATCGAGACGTCAACCGTCGTTTCATCGCCCAGATAGATCGACTGGGTATCGGGAACGTACTGGATGTCGAGTTCGTCGGTCGAGAGCGACTCGTCGGTCGGTCGGTACTCGAGGGTGAAGCCGCCACTCGCATCGGTCGTGACCCGTTCGGTGTGGTTGCCGATATCGAGTCTGATCTCCTCGTTCGCGATCGGACTCCCGTCCAGGGTCCGCAGTTCCCCCGTCGCGACCAACGGGTCGCGGAACGAAATTTCCTCGCGCTCGATCGTAAGCGAGAGGTCCGTTTCCGTGAACTCCTGTGCGCGAACGACGGCCTGTTCGGACTCGATCTCGTCGGTGACGTTTTCGATCGCGGCGTCCGACTCGGAGAGGTCGGTCCCCGTCTCCGCCTCGATGTCAATATACCCTTCGCGAACTGAACCACCGAGTGACTCGATCTCGTCGGCCAACGACTCGAGTTCGCGCGCAAGTTCACGAGCCCGCTCCTCGTTTCCCGCTTGACGGGCCGCCTCGTACTCCGCTTTGGTGTCTCGATACTCCTGGACGGCCTCGGTCAACCGCGCCTGTTGCTCACCGGTCTCCTCGAACGTCTCCTCGTTACTCTCCCCGCTGGTCTGGCCGGCGACGTCGACGTACTGTTCGAGCCGGTTACGGTACTCCTCGCCGACATAATCGCTTGCAAGTTCATACTCGCCCTCACTCAACTGGATCGCGCTCTCACCGAGTTGTGACGTCAGGCGATTCGACAGCCAGCGTTCGACGCCCTCGAGGTCGCCGTCCTCGGAATACTCATCGGGGTTTCGATGCGGTGTCGTCTCGTTTCGCTCCTCGGCCGAGTCGTTTTGCTGGACCGCAACGTGCTGCTGCATATCACCGTCCGAAACGGCAGTGGCCGCGCCCATCGAAACGATTCCGCCGATAATCACCAGAAGGGTAACGGAAAGAGCCAGCACGAGGGCGCGACTGCCGACAGTATTCACGGTCAGTCAGTTCACAGCGCATCCCAATAAGGTATTCTCTCTACAGGCGAAGCAGGTCGAGTACCTCGGGGAGTGACCTCGAGGCGGTCCACGGAGACGGCTAGCTGCTTGGATCGGTTCGGCTGACAGAATGACTGCTCTCGAGACCGATGTGCGTGAGGACGCTCGAGAGTAGGGGGCTTCACGTTTTTCGAGGCAGAGACCCCTCGTTTAAGGAGCGAAGACTTCCAACCCCAGCGGAAGCACAAACGAGTAGGGTAGGAAGGATGTCAATCGATATTACCACCGTCGCTCGCTGCAGCCGAATCGAACGCCCGAGCCGTATCGGCGCTCGGGGGCTCGATCGTATCGACGATATCCGCGACGACCTCGACGGGATCGACATCGCTCAGGTCCGCGTCGGTGTTCAACACGAGTCGGTGGCGCAATACCGGCTCGGCTATCGATTTCACGTCGTCGGGGATGACATAGTCACGACCACGAATCGCAGCCCGTGCCTTGGCACCGTTGAGAAACGCCAGTGTCGCGCGCGGCGAAGCCCCGTGAGCGACATCGGCGTGGTCTCGGGTCGCGGCGACCAGATCGAGGACGTACTCCTTGACGGCCGGTGCGACGTGGACCGTCTGAACGGTTTCGCGGGCAGCGACGAGTTGGTCAGGATCGACGACTTGGTCGACTTCCTCCGGGCTGAGGTTCGGTTTCTCATCGAACCGGTCGAGGAGTTCGCGTTCGTCCGTCCGATCCGGAAGGTCGAGCGTCAGTTTAAACTGGAAGCGATCGCGCTGTGCTTCCGGCAGTTGGAAGACGCCTTCGGACTCGATCGGGTTCTGGGTCGCGACGACCATAAACGGATCCGGTAACGCGAGCGTCTCGCCTTCGATCGTCACGCGCCGCTCTTGCATCGCCTCGAGCAGCGCGCTCTGAGTCTTCGGCGTCGCACGGTTGATTTCGTCGGCGACAACGAGATTAGCGAAGACTGGACCACGCTGGAGTTCGAACGACTCCGCGCCCTGTCGATAGATGTGCGTCCCCGTGATGTCGGCGGGGAGAGTGTCCGGCGTCATCTGGATCCGGTTGAAGTCGAGCCCGGATGTCCGTGCGAAAAGATTCGCAAGCGTCGTCTTGGCGATTCCGGGCACGCCCTCGAGCAAGATGTGACCGCGGGTCAGTAGTGCAATGGTGATATATTCGACACCTTCGTCATTACCGATTAGAACGCGGCTGATTTCGGTCTGTAACTCCTCGTAGACGGTCTCCGGATCGCCGCTCGTCCCGGCAGCCGGATCGGTGGTACCGCTCATTCGTCTGCCTCACCTTCCGAGCGAGGATGGTTAAGCGCTGTTATCACTCGCTGAACCTGTTCCTCGTCCCAATCGGGATAGCGTCGGCGGAGGTATTCGGCGCGCTCGGTATCGGACAGACCGGGGGTGGCAGACGTCCTGTCGCGTCTGTCCGACCGCCGAACGCGCGCCGGCAACCGTGACTGGACGGTCTCGAGCCCGGACCGCATCCCGTATCGAGAGAAGAGCCCGACGAGTCCGATTCCGAGCGTCCCGACGAGTAACTGTAACAGCGGCGAGTTTCGGATCGCCAGCAACGTGGCAGTCAGCGGCGGGACCGCCGCGTCGTGGGACCGGTCGATGATCACGTGATCGGCGTCGGCGTACAATCCGCGCACGAACGCGGCGTTGTCGGGTTCGTCGTACATCGCGTTGATACTGATGCTCGGATCGCCGACGACAACGACCCGGCCCTCGCTCACGTTCTCGACCGTCGCGACCGGATACGATCGGAGATCGTTCTGTTCATCGAGATCGTCGTCTTCGGGCCCGAGATAGGCGAAGTCACTGGTTCTGACCAGTACGGTCGCGTTTCCGGGATCGACCGCCGTCGCGTAGTTGAGGGTCAACTGATCGACGCCGGTCGTGGACGTGTGGTTCGTGACGTTCGTTGCGACCGGCATCGTCGGCCCGCGAAAGTGGTGCTGTTCGTCCCGCAGAAGTTGGCCGTCGGCTCGCGCCTCGGCACCGACAGCGGACAACAGCGCGTTCCCCGAGTCGCCGAAGTTCTCGAGGACGACGAGCGTCCCGCCCTCGGCGACGAACTCACGGACACGCTCGGCGTCGTCCTCGTCGTAGCGCTCGTCGGGCGCGGTCACGAACGCGACCGTGTCGTTGGCCGGCAGGTGGTCGTACTGCACGGTGTCGCTGACGAGGTGACGCTCGACGGATGAGTCGGTCTCGATGTCCTGACGGAAGTCGGATGAGCCATCCCAAGCTGGATTATAGGGACCGAACGCAGTCGACGACGTCGCGGCCGCGGTGCCGAGCGTGACGACGACGGTGACGACGAGGACGAGCAGGAGAACGCGCGGCCACTCGACGCCGTCCCCGTCGCCGAACAGGCCCCCGTGCCAGCTCATCGTGACACCTCCCGACGGTGAGTGATCGACCGCTCTCGGGAGTGGACGCGCTGGTGGCTCATACCGGAACGACCCCCGGCGGAAGGATCTCGAGGATCCGCCGCACGACGATGATCGCGAAGACGAGGAGTCCAACCGCAATGAGCCACCGGAGTCGGCGTCGCCACGTCGGCGTGACGTTGAACGGGGCGGTCAGCTCCGTGACGACGAGAAACCCGATCAGCGAGCAGACGAACACCAGTTCGTACGAGAGCGCGTTCAGGAGGGCGAGGACGAGGACCGTCCCGACCATCCACGCGACGTTCCCGCGAACGAACTGCATCCGACGCTGCGTTGGCATCTACATCAACGAGCCACCGCAGGCCACCTAAACGTAGCGCACTCTCGGCGAACTCGATGCCCGCCGTCGCGAACTCGAGGGTCGGGGCATCCGCCTCGTACCGCCTGTGAACAACAGCGATTGGAAAAGCAAACCCCCAACGACAACGACACGTCTTTGCCGGCCCCGCTACAAACCCGATCCGATGTGGCCCTGGGGACACCTCGCCGTCGCATACCTAATCTATACGGGCTATAGCTGGCGACGCAACCGCCGATCGCCGCGAGCGCTTCCGGTGGTCGCCCTCGCGATCGGCTCGCAGTTTCCGGACCTGATCGACAAACCGTTCGCGTGGACGCTCGGACTCCTCCCGGGAGGGCGGACACTCACGCATTCGGTCTTCGTCGCGGCGTTGCTGCTTCCGATTGCCTACAGTCTGGCCCGTCGTTTTGGTTGGCCCGAGGCTGGAATGGCGTTCGCTATCGGGCACGCCTCACATCTGCTCTCCGACATCCCGCCGACAGCGATCCTCGATCGAGACCTGTCGGCGACGACGTTTCTGTTCTGGCCCATCCTCGAGCCACCACAGTACCAGACTCCCGGCAGTATTCTCGCCGGCTTCCTGCGGTACTCGATGGGGTGGTACGAGTGGGTCCAGTTAGGGCTCGTTGTCGTCGCGCTCATCGCCTGGTATTACGACGGCGCGCCCGGTCTCGGCTACGGTCGGCGCGCGCTCGAGCGTATCACCGGAAACCGCGGATTGAGCGAGCCGGAACGATGAGCCAAAAGACAACCACTCCAAGAGGTAACACGGGCCTTCTGGAACGGTTTCTGACGGCGCGCAGTCCGATCATCAGCTCGAGTACGAGTCCGTGTGAAGCCGTTACTACCAGCTTGTAATTTTAGACAAAATACGGTAAGCGGCTCGAAACAATGAATCGTCGTTCGGCGTTCTTCGAACAGTCAAGTGAATGGCCCGCGACTCATCTCTGAACGAGGACGAAAGCGTCCGAGCACGGCCGATCGGCGACGGTGCCGATCGAACGGCGACTCCGTCGTCGGTCGCCGTCCGCTGTGAGGGGGTGACGCACGAGTACGGGACCCGGTCGACGGCGTCGCGGACCGTCACGGCTCTCCGCGACGTCTCGTTCGAGGTCGCCACCGGTGACGTCGTGGGTCTCGTGGGTCCGAGCGGAAGCGGCAAATCGACGGCACTCCACGTCATCGGCGGCCTCCTCGAGCCGAGCGACGGCACCGTCGACGTACTCGGGACAGACCTCACGGCGCTCTCCGGAGCGCAGCGGACGCGATTGCGGCGCGATCACATCGGGTTCGTCTTTCAGCAGTTTCACCTGCTGCCGGCGCTTCCCGCTCGGGACAACGTCGCCTTGCCACTGATCGAACGCGGCGTGTCACGGGGCGAGCGGCAGCGGCGAGCGGCCGAGCTACTCGAGCAGGTCGGTCTCGAGGATCGAATGGACCATCTGCCGAGCGAGCTGAGCGGTGGTGAGCAACAGCGCGTCGCGATAGCGCGGGCGTTGGTCGCCGACCCAGCGGTCGTTCTGGCCGACGAACCTACGGGCGAGCTGGACACGGGAACCGGAGCGCGAGTCCTGGAGCTCCTCGTCGACGTCGCAGACGAACGGACAGTACTCGTCGCGACGCATGACGAGCGCGCGATGGCAGTGACCGACCGCGTTCTTCGACTCCTCGACGGGGAGGTACGGCAGACGGGGCAGTTCAATGAGTGACGATCCCCCGGAGCGAAATCGAGGCCGACCCCGCGGCCGCCGGGTTCGTCGATGGGGCGGACTCTTCCGAGTCGCTGTCTATCGGCTGGTGTCACGACTTCGCCAGATACCGAGACAGACGCTCGTGACGGTCGCTCTCATCGCCGTTACGATCGCCCTCCTGGTGATCGTGACCGGAATCGCCGCCGGTATTGCGGCCGATTCACCTGACGAGAGCGAAGCCGACGTTCGTATCGTTCCAGCTGGCGGCGGGACGCTCTCGTCGGTCATCGACGTCGAGACCGCGCAACTCGGAGCCGTTCACGAGACGTCCGCGACGCTCGATGAGCGCGAGGACGTCGCGTACGCGACACCGGTTCTCGTCGAAGCGGTCCGTATCGGTGTCGATGGGAGCAGCGAAACGGAGACCGTACTCGCGATGGGCGTCGTCCCGCCAGCCGAGCCGACCACGATAGAGGGGGTGTCGACTGCTTCACTCGAGCCGGGGGATCCTCATTTCGCGAACGGAACGTACGACGGCGCTCGGACCGGTGAAGTCGTGCTGACGGACGAAGCAGCCACCGCGATCAACGCCTCGGAAGGTGATTCCCTCCAGGTCGGGAGTTCGATGCCGGCTGCGACACTCCGTCGAGGGTATACGAGTGGTGGACCCGAGTACACTGCGACCGCGATCGAAGACACGGGAGCCAACGGCGTAAGCGGTGAGCTGCCGCTCGTCATGGTTCATTTGAGCGAGCTACAGTCGATCTCGGGGGCCGACAACGATGATCTGGCCGATCAGATACTCGTGAAAACCGGACCGGACGCGTCGACGGCCACGGTCGAATCGGCGGCAGCGGACGCCTATCCGAACGCGACGGTCCAAACGGGTGACGACGGTCAGTTGGCGTCGATCCGGAGTAACGATTTCGCGCTCGCCACGAGTCTGGTCGCGTTGATCGTCGCAGTCGTGATCTGTTCGCTGTTCGTCGCAACCTCGGCGGCACTGACAATTGACAAGGACCGGCAGACGATCGCCGTGTTCGCAGCGATTGGCTTCTCGACCCGGTCCCGGCTCGCGATCGTCGCGGTTACGACGTTGAGCCTGACACTAGCCGGCGCGCTAGTCGGCATTGTCCTCGGAACCGTTGGCGTCTCGATCACGAACTACGTCGCCACGGCGACCATCGCGCCGGAGCCGATCGCGACGCTCCGTCCCGCGTTCGGACTCTACGCCGTCGCCGTCGCGCTGATCGCTGGCGTCCTGGCGCTTCCGTATCCGCTCTATCTCGTCGCACGAACGAACGTTGTCGCTGAACTGGGACGATAAGCATGCGCCGGCTACTCATCAAAATACGCGCGATCGCCCGACTCACGCTTCAGCAAGTGCGTCATGAACGCGGCCGGACAGTGTTCGTCGTTCTCTCGATCGCACTGGCCGTCCTGGCCGTCACGCTTCTGGCGAGTGTCGGCCTCGGCGTCGTCCAGACCGGCGAGGAACGGTTCGATCAGGCCGGTCAGGACATCTGGGTTACGGCCGATGGCGTTGAGTTGACTGCGACCGGCAGTATCGAAAACCCGATCACCGATTCGCACCGGCTCGCCGCGGACCTCGAGCGACGCGACGCCGTCGAGCAGGCGTCACCGCTCGCGTTCCACGGCGTCTACGTCGGGACGGAACCAGACAGTCTCGAACTGGTGACCGGTCTCGGCGTTCCGAACACCCACGGCGATCTCTCGCTCGAGAGCGGTACCGGGTTCTCGAAAGGCGATAGCCACTATGCGAACGGCACGTACAACGGGCCGATGAGTCAAGAGATACTCATCGATCCACAGACGGCCGATCGATTCGATGTCGACGTCGGCGATACGCTCTACGTCGGGTCGAGTCGATCGAGTGCCACCGAGCGCGAGTTCGAGGTCGTCGGGATATCCTCGGCGTATTCGCAGTTCCTCGGGACCTCGACAGTGACGATGCCGCTCAGCGAACTACAGACGATCACGGGAACCACCGGCACCGATCGGGCGACGTACGTGACAGTTACTACGGCGGAGGGTGCCGACCGGGCGGCTGTTAGCGACGCGATCCAGCAGTCGCATCCCGAATACGATGTCCGGACGAGCGAGGAACAGTTCGAGTCGCTACTGAGTGAGTATCTGTTGGTACTCGCTAGCGGTGCGACGCTCGTCGTATTGGCACTGGTAGCCGGTGTTGCACTGACGGTGAACACGCTCGTCCTCGTGGCCGTCCAGCAGGGGGAGGAACTGGCCGCGTTGCGAGCGATCGGCCTGTCACGCGGGTTCCTTGCCGGGATCGTCGGTGGACAGGGGTTGACGCTCGGACTAATCGGCGGACTCCTCGGTCTCCTCGCGACCCCAGCATTCGCGTTCGTACTCGATCGCGTCGCCGCACAGGTCGTCGGCTTCGAGGACCTGCTGCGGACGCCGCCGGAAGTCTACCTCGGAGGTCTCGTAATCGCAGTCGGTATCGGAACGCTCGGCGCGATCGTCGCCGGGTGGCGCGTGGCACGAGACGCTCGCGTTGATACCCTTCATGCCTAAACACGACCCGACAGCTTGACATCCTCCTCCGGCTATAGTGATTCGGGAAAGTTATTGAGTAGAAGTATCTCTTTAGTGTAGTGACTGGTCGAGAGAAGAAAATCGTGCGACACCTGAGTGAAGAAGATCTGGATCGTCTTCTCGGCGAGGCAGACGATCAGAAGGAATTCGAACGCCTCGTGTTCATCAAACGGCTGTACAAGGGTGCCACGCTGAAGGAAGCCGCCGACGACGTCGGGAAATCTGAGGGCACCGCCACGAACTGGGTTAACCGCTGGAACGAAGGAGGTCTCGGCAAACTCACTCCGAACTTCGGGGGCGGTCGGCCCCCGAAGCTCGACGAAGACCAACAAGACGAACTCATCGATCGACTACGTGAGGGACAACCGTGGAAAAAACAGGAGATTCAGCACCTTCTCGACGAGGAGTTCGACGTCGAATATCATCCACACTACCTCCCAACGTTCCTACACAATCTCGGCCTTTCCTACGCCATTCCTCGGACAAAACGGCCTGATCGACCCGACAACGCCGAAGAGATCCTCGACGAACGCGTTGAGTACGCGTTCGACGAGGATGCTCACGACCAGCCACATAATAAGCGCGAGAGTGACGACGATGACGACGAAGAGAAGTGGCGTACCGATGAGGATATCTGCACTGATGGCGGGACTGTGGTGGGATTTTTCGATGTCTCGCATCCACAACCATGGGACAACTCTCAGCGACTGTATACGGTCGATGAACCACATATCACTCGGCCGCTGGTGAAAATCGATACACCAGCGGCCGGGTTCTATGCGCTCAACGGAGAGAGCGTGCTGTCGTTCCCACCGAACCAGGAGAAAGAACAAATCTGTGGGTGTTTCGAGGAGATCCGCGAGCAGAATCCCGGCAAGCGGATTCTGCTCGTGTTGGATAACTTTTCGTCACACGTCTGCAAGCACACGCGCAAGCGTGCTCATGAACTCGGGATTGATCTGGTGTTCCTTCCGGTTGGTTCCCCGGACCTCAACCCAATCGAACCTGTCTGGAAGAGTCTCAAGTGGGAGTCTTCGCCGTTGATTGTTAACGGCGAAGACGAGTACCGGAGACTCCTTGACGAACTGTTCGACCAACTGACCGAGAAACTGAGTTTCGCTGCATCGTGGATTGACAATCACCTCAGTGGATTTCTCAATAAGATTTGCTAATCACTAAAGCCGGAGGAATCCCGAGCGTTGGGATATTAGGGTTTACAGTCTCCCTGTTCTCTCGTGTTGAACGACCCGCTCTCGCGGTCGAACAGGAAGACTCCGGGCTGTGCCAACCAGCCGTTACTCATATCCCCTGTCGGAGGACTCTGAGTTATCCTTCGGCGGATGTTCACCGCACCGTTCACGTCCGCGTTCATTGTCGTCCCGCACGACGAACAGACGTACAGACCGCGCTCCACGCGATTCGAGTCACGAATCTGCCCGCAACACGAACACGCCTTTGAGGTGTTCTCCTCGTCTACACGGTCAACGAGGATGCCGTGTTCCTCGGCCTTGTATTCGAGCAGGTTCGTGAAGCGGTCAAACTCCCATCCGTGGAGTTTCTTGTTCCCCGACGCACCCCAGTTCCGCGAATCGCCGTTCTCATTCTCGCGGATGTCACTGAGGTCGCCAACCGCTATCCTCTCCACGCTTTCTTCGACACACCGCTCAACGATGTGTTTCGACAGGGTGTGGAAGAAGTGGTCTTTGCGTCGGGAGAGTTTCTGTCGAGCCTTCCGCGCACGTTTCGACGGCCCGTTCTCGCCTTCGGTCTGGTACTCCTCGCGGGTGAAGTAGTGCTTGTCCTCTTTCAGCACGTTCCCCGGATACAGCTCGCTCGCCCCGTCTTCGTAGTCGATGGCGAGGTAGTTGCTGATACCGAGGTCAATACCCGCCGTGTTGTCACCCGGCGCGTTTTCGACTGAAATCTCTTTCTTACAGACGAGGTGTAGTTCCCACCCGTCTCCGTTCCAGACGGCACGTACCTGCTGGATGTTCTCGACTTCTACGTCGGGGCGGGTTTCGTACTCCGCGAGGATGAAGTCAGACCGACTCTCTTTCAGGTTGAAGCCTTTCGAGAGGCGGAGTTGGTCGTGTTTCTCGTCGTGCTTGATGGCTCGTTTCTTCCACGTGACGGTGGAGCGCGGGTGGTCGTTGCCACGTTTCCGGTAGCCGGGTGGGTTGTTGCCGTCGTCGGAGTTGTACCAGCCGGTGAACGCCTCAGCAAGTTCTTCGAGAACTCGCTGACTGGACTGCGAATGAAGGTCACTGTAGCGTTCGTGGTCTTTCAGCTCCGATTTGAGTTCGGCTTCGTCGGGTATTTCGCCGGTTTCGTCCCACCGCTGATGGATGTAGTAGCGACCGACGTTCCACAGTTTGGATACGGAGAACCCGAACTGGTCAAGATCGTCACGAACCTGTTGGTGGTTCGTGATGCGTGCGACGTAGGTGCGGGTCGTCTCCAGCATCTGTACTGTATGCATAACTAGTTATGAGAAGTATTGAAACCAACGACCGGGCGTTGAATATCCGGCAGGAGCGTTGTCGGTGGATTGGCGGTCAGAGTGTCGGATTCATCCCGCGCCTAAAGGCGCGGGTATTCTCCTTGCTCTTTATAATATATATTATCTTTAACCAGCGAGAGAATCCCGCCGTTCACGGCGGGCGTGAATCGCGTCACTCAACTACACTGCCGTGGAGAAACGCCAAAAACACAGGGTCTAGGCGGATACTCCCTGCTGCTCGCCATTTCTTGTAGGTGGGAACTGGATGGAGACGTCGATATTGTCGACGCCACCGCGAAGAATCGGCTTCTTGCTCCGGCCACTGGTTTCAAACTCGACAACACCTAACGACTCGAGTTCTTTGAGGTTCCGGTGGACTTCCCGGTAGTCTCGGTCAACGATCGAGGCGGTATCGCGGATGCTTGCTGGTTTGTGCTCAGCTATTGCTTCGATGAGTTCGAGGTTTGATGTTCGCATAAGACGCTCAACATCGTCGAACTCCTCGAAGTTCAGTATTTGGCGTACCTCCTGTTCGATCGACTCGTCGCTCTCGCCGGCTTCAGCGCGGCGCAGTCGCTCTCGAGCGGCATCGCGGTGTTCGTCGGCCTGGCGAAACGTGATTTTGAGCGTGTTTTCAGTCATGGTGTTCGACCTCCTCAATGAACCGGTCCCGGAGGTCCATCATCCCCGGAAATTCGATTTCGTCGACACTGTCAGGGGTGTGGCGTTCGTGCCGTCCAACCGTCCGATTCTCATTGTCGTAGCGAAGGATGGTCCCACGGCCATCGACGTATCCGTAGTGCAGCGAGTACCGATATCCGCTCGGATACTGCTCGTCGTCGGTTTTGATGATTTTTCGTCGGATGACCCGGTCTCCAATGCGGTCCTCAACGTCTTCGATGACCGTGTGTCCCATCCCTGGACTATGGTATGAACCCCATCAATATAAAATATGGGACTCATCCCATAGGGAGATAATCGCTTACAGGTTGAACAGGCACAATGCCACGGCCTTTAGGCCGTGGATACGCGCCGTCACTAAGTGACGCAAACCACCGATAGACGACGTAGACAGTTCGATCCAACTCGAACGACTCGACCTTGACCGATTTGTGGCCTTCGTATCCGACGACACGCTCTCCCACATCCTCAAGCAGGGGACTGACGAAATCTACCGAGAACTGTTTATCTATTTCGTGATGGTAGGGAACCCGGTTTGCCATCTCGTTTCCGTTATACATGCCCCTGATAGTAATCACACCGATTGGAGACGGTCGATACGATGTAGCTTCAGTACTGATCGTCAGATAGCGGAATTGGACGGTGGTTCGGTGGTGTAGCTAGATAGACCCATCCGTTCGACCGTTCTTCGCTCTCAGGAAGATGGTATCCGAGGAAGTTTCCCGACGTATTTCACTGCTGTTGGCTCTACAAGGGTTTTTGTGCGCCAGAAGGCTTGAGGCGCGACTCCGTCCGCCTCGAGATATCGATAAGTACTGACCGACCGATTCAGAGCGAGACGCATCGAGAACGTTCGACTGACGGCGAATTCTCGAACGACCGATCCCAGAGCTATCCTGGCGATACCGCTCGTCTAAACGGACACGAACTCGTCGCAATCGACGAGTGGCTCCCCGGGAAAGCACCATCGCCCTACGACATCGATCTTACAGACAGCTACGAGTATCGGACCCGGTACTGGCGCTGTCGAAAATGCGGCCACGAGCGCAACCATCGCGACGAGTTCACCGCCTCCTGCGACAACCCTCAGCCACCGACTGCCCTCGAGGCAGGTGGCTACTCGATCGACGACCCACGAACGCGCCGTGCACTGAACGAAAAGTTGGACGTCCGCTTTGGGACAGTGGGCCCGATCTACGAGGTCGAGAGTGAAAGCGGGAACACCTACAAGGTCGATCTCGAAGCAGCGACGTGTACCTGTCCTGATTTCGAGCAGCGCCAGCCAGACAACGGCTGTAAGCATCTTCGCCGTGTCGACCTCGAGATCCGGACGGGACTTGTCCCTGCGCCAGATGGGACGTTCAGCCGCTGACTGTCGAGTGATCTCGTCACTCGAGACGGTTTGTATCCCCCGAAAGGGGTGCGGGGGCTCGAAAGGAGCCCACCGTAGCAACCCATGAGACAAAGAGAGACAACAATCACGCCGACAGCCACTGAAACAACTCGGATCCTACATCGAGGGATCGCCAGATGACTGACCGCGACGAATGCCGAATGCCGACGTGTTCGGAACCTGCTCGCGATCGGACAGGGTATTCTGGTCGGTTCTGTTCGGACAGCTGTGAGGTCCGCTACGAGCACCTCCAAGCGGACGCTCGAGATGCTGCAGTGGACGAAGCCGAGGATCAGTACTGATGCTCGAGCAAATCGATCACCGTGGCAAGCATTTCACGATCGATGGCAAGGACGGTGTCGACGATGTCGCTCGTGAACGGTGTCGGCGGGACGAACTGCTTGAACGACAAGCTCAGAGAGAGATCCGTGAACTCGAGCGTGCGAAAGCAGTTGCCGGTCCAGCTGGAAAACACCCCGATGCAGAGGTACTCGAACGATGATACCAAACTGAACTTTCAAAGTGCATGATGCCGTGTCTGATCTTAAGTTTTTCAGCGCCCGCAGAGGGGCGGAGGCGCGTTCTGACCTCCGTCGAATGATGACTGAACCCTATCTCACGACGGTCCTTGAGGAAGCCGAGCACGTTGCCGAGCAACACGACCAGGTCGCTCGTACGACAGACAACCAAGCCCACGAGTACCTCCGATACGCCGTTCTTCGGGTGCTCGAAGGCGAGGCGGACCACCACCCAGCAGACTGGACGCCGGTCGACGGCGTGACCGTCGGCTACGGGAGCGATGAAGCGATGTTCGACAGCTGGGGCTCCAGCGAAGACTGGTGGGAGACCGTCCCGCCGCAGGAGGCGTGTACCCGCTTCCGGGTGTTCTTCCCGGACGACCACCAGACAGTTCCCCGTGACATCGTCGACGTGATGGCCGCGCTCGGTGCCTGGAGAGTCTGGACCGGGAGCGCAGCCGCGTGCCTAGGACCATCACGAGCGCCGCGAGGTCTACTACCTGTGGCCGGAAGCCCATCCGGTGGAGGAAGTTCTCCACGAGCGGCTCAGTGGCCCTCCGGACGGTGGCGGAACGGGCGACGTTCGCGACCGGATGGTCGTCGACGAGAACGCACAGTCGCAAGACGATCTCGAGCCCCGCACGAAGCGTGCCGTCGCTGAAGCGATGGATGTCTCGCTCCTTTCGAAAGGTGGCCGCTACGAGGTGCAGTCCGCGTCCGGCAACAGGTACGAAGTGGACGTCATCGACGAATCGTGTACCTGTCCCGACTGGCAGTAGCGCTCACCAGAAGGCGGCTGCAAGCACCTGCGTCGCGTCGATCACGAGATCAAGCGTGGCCGCGTTCCCCGACCAGACGGCCGCCTTCCCTCCCCGTACTCGTGAGCGGACTACTCCACGGGACGGACTGTGTCGCCATCTCGTTGGACCCGGTCGAACGTCGAGAGATACGCGATCCGGTCGTGAACCTCGTTGGCATCCAGCTCCAGTTCAGCGGCCAGTTCGTCTACAGTCATCGACTCGTCGAGCACCTGGAGGACTTCGAGCCCCCGGTAGTACCTATTCGTGAGCTCCTGGATGCGGGCCTCAATCGGCGTGGTCACCCCGTACCGCTCCTCGAGTTCGACCAGGGCCTCGTTCGCGAACGTGGCGAACTGATCGTCACCCAGGCGTTCGATCTGGGCTTCGAGTTCTTCACGGACGACGTCATAGTCGAGGCCGACCTGTACGATCATATTCATGTCCTCGATGTCGTCGTCGCGGCCTGCGATCGCCTTGAACAGGAAGATATCCTCGTTACTGACCAGCCGGACCGTCAGTCGATCCAGGTTGAGGAACGGCTCGCTGCGCTCTTGCATACCGTCGGTGAGCACGAGCTTGTTCGCGACCTGCTGGTTGAAGATATCGAGGCGACACCCATCGTCGTTCTCGACGCAGCTCGTCGCCCCCAGCGCCCGGTAATCTGGATCCAGCGATTGAACCTCTGCATACCCAAGGTCCATCAGGACGGCCCACAGCTGGCCGTACGCGTCGCCATCTGGAACGACCAGGTCGATATCTTTCGTCGCCCCCTTGAGGTCGCGCAGCGACATCGCGCCACCACCGATCAGGTAGACCGTGAGCGGTTCAGATAGCCCGTCCCCGATTCGCTGGAATTCGTTCTCGATGTACTCGCGTCCGAATGTTGGTCTCATTGTGGTAGTGGCACCTCGTAGTCAGCCGCCAGCTCTTGGAACTCGTCCCACTCCGGGAGCCGGTCGTCGTCGACCTCGCCGTGCGTCTCGAGGTAACGGAGCAAGGCGTCGATTTCGTCTTCAAGGTCATACTTCGCCGCCTGCTCTCGGAGGTCATCCTCGTCGACATCGACGTGGCTGAGCAGGAGGAGACAGTACGAGCGGTGGCGGCTGCCGTCGTCAATCAAGAGGGTATGACAGCAGAGCTGCGCCGGCGAGACTGCGTCGAGGTCCTCGGAGTAGAAGTAGTAGCGGTGGCCGGTGAGTAGGAACTGGAGGTCGAAGGCCGCGAACCGAGCGAGGCCGGTTTCGTGGAACGCTTCCGTGTCGATCTCCGCCTCGACCTGGGCGAGGAATTCGTCGTAGTCCTCCCAGAGAATCGTGCCCTTCGGGGCGACGACTTCGAGGCGTTGACGATGCAGATGGTGTGCGAGTTCACGGGCGAACTCGTGGAGGCGGTCGAAATCGGCGTTGAAGTCATAGCGGCCGTCGTCCGTCCCGACGAGACCACGGTCGCGAAACCGCTTGAGCACGCGGTTGACCGTGTTGCGGTAGTTGTCGCTTCGGTCGGCGATCTCGGAGACAGTTCGCGGCTGGTCGAGGTAGTACAGCACCTCGAGTGTCTTCCCGGTCAGCAGTTCGGGGAAGTCGATGTGGGAGTGCTGGCGGACGAGGTCCCGATAGAGTTCGACGGCGCGAGCATCCGACGGGACGACTCGTTTTCGGCGGCCGTCGCGTTCCGTGTAGACGAGCCCCTTCTCGACGAGATCGCCGACGGCACGAGAGAGGTAGCTCTCGCTGTGGTCGAGCTTCGTCGCGAGTTCGGAGATCGTGTCGCCGCGGTCGACCGTGGCGAGGACCTCGAGTTCGATGCGGCGGAGCACGGTGTAACATAGTACGAAACTTGTATATAAAGAAGTTTCGAGTAGTGTTACAGCCAGGAATCACGAGAACCGTCTACATCGTTTTAACCAACAAAACTATGGATTCGTGGGCCGTGTTGGTTAACACGAGAGTAGCCGATGTCCTACGAACCCCCGACCCCACCGGCGAACCTCCCGAAGGAGATCGTCAACACGCTCAACGAGTCGGACCCGGAGCAGCTCCGAGACGTTGCTACGTACGCTGAAGCGCTCGCCGAGCACAAGGAACGAGAGGCCCGTCTCGAGGAGTCAGCAGATCAAGAAGAGGTCGAAGAACGACCGGACGATCTTCCGGATGACGTCCCGGCCAAAGCAACGATCACAATCAAGGAGATCAACGATAATCGCTACTACTACTGGCAGTGGCGGGAGGGAGAGAAGATTCGTTCTCAGTACAAGGGCCCGGTCAACCCGGACGAGTAAAACTCGATGAGGGAGGACACCCGCCCCACGTTTCCGACGTATCGAGAGATACACTCGTGATCAGGGGTGTGGTCAGCGACCGAAACGGGAACTAGGCCAAGTCTTCCAACCGGCTGTCCCGGAGGACAGATTTCAGCACGATGCCGGTATCCTGAACCAGCCGATGCTCAAGATAACTGCCTTCACCCCAGCCACCCCCGGTCCGAGTTGATTCAACGACACCGAGGAACGCCTGCTCTTTCAACAGCTCATACACGCGGTGTTCGCTGAGAGTCTTCGCATCAGCTTTCTCTGTCGTCGCTTGATACCGTTCGTAAATCCGGTTGGTAGAGAATCCATCCTCGTTCGGATTCTCATCGGTGAGCAGCGCGAGAGAGTAGAGGATGAACTTGACCTGGGTTGTCGATCCGCGTAGCAGCTCCTCGAACCGATCAATTTCAGCCCACTCCTGGGCATCGCGAACGTGCTCCTCGACGACCGTCTCGACGTTTTCTCGCTCGGCAAGCTCGCCGGCGTGACGAAGAATCTCGATGGCCTTTCTGGCATCACCGTGTTCTTGGGCGGCTAGTGCCGCCGTCAGCGGAATTACATCGTCCGAGAGAACGCCATCGTGGAACGCGTCCCGTCGGTCACTCTGCACACGGTGTGTCCTCTGCACACGGTGTGTCTCGAGTCTCGAAAAGCGGTATGTCCGGCGGACCGGGGACAGCGATCAACACCGGACGGGACTGAGGGTGGGCGATGATTGAATCCGGGCAGTGTCGCGCGCAGTGGATCACGCGACAGGTAATATATCCGATGTCCTCATTATCAATCTCTTCCCGATTCTCAGTTACGCGGACGCGACTGCACATGACACGAATCATCTGCCAGTCGAAAACATACTGAGAGTTCCGTTCTCAAATCGAATACTCTTCTGCCAGTTCAACCAGGTCGTAGACATGAATTCCGGTCTTGAACCAGAGCACCCGCTCGCTCGTTTCACCGAAGTCATCATTCGAGCAGTCTAACTGTTCGGAGACTGCGACAAGGAGATTCTCAGCATCTGCTTGGCGTATTTTCTTCAGCTTCGACTCGAGATACTCGGGTGTCCAGAATCCGATGATCTCGAGAATCGCTCGCCGGCCATCCGGATGCTCGATCGCGAAATCGGGGATCATCACCTCATCACCGAGGTCAAATACATCGTTTTCGCGTAGTAACTCCCAGTCCGTGGTCGCTCGCTCCCATTTCTGGGCGAGTGTCTGCTCAAGATCGCTATCGAACTGCCTGCCGGTACTATAGTGTGAATCGAGTCCGTCAGTGTCGTACAGTCTGAGTTGCCGTGTCTCACCCGCTGTCTCATCGATCAGTACTGTAGCAGTCATCTCCCAGCGGTCACAGAGGGGCAATGCTGGCAGAAAATTCGCCAACCGGATGCCATACTTTTGTGATTGAGAGAACAACGACGCTGGACCGTCAAGTATGGCCTCGTAGCCATCGGCATGGTCGGTTCGTTCGACACGCTTGCCATCAGAATCGATCGGATAGATCCGATGCATCAGTCCGAAGAGTTTGACATAGCTGAATACCGTCCCGAAATGATCCCAGACACGGATTCGCATCTCGGTTGCGTCGTAGAGGACCGCCTGGGCGAGCGCAAGATTGTAGCGAGTGACCAGCCAGTCGACCGTCAGATCAGTGTGTTCGTACTCGCCGTCACTACTGCCAGTCAGTGTCGTCGTTGTGGTCGATTGCTCGCCAGCACCGGCATACTGGTCAGCGGTCCGCGTGCCGATCTGGACAAGTCGTTTGTTCTCCTCGAGGTCAGCATACATCCCGCGGTAGCATGCTTCGAGTGAGATACCCAACTCATCAGCAACTGCACTATACACCTCTATCTTCTGTGTGTCGTCACCGAGCGTAGGCTGGCGAACAACCGGATACCGTTCGTTAGCTTTCTCGAACAGGCGCTGGCGGATCTCACGAGGCTCGACTGGAGATCTGACTTCGAACTCACACTCGTCCAGAAGCAGTTTCGCCAGTCCCTGGACGATCTTGTAGTCGGTATCCGCCACGGTGAGTTCGTCAATCGCATCCTCGAGATCGCCTTTCGGCTCACCGAGATGGGCATCGAACAGCGCAATGAGTTCGCGTGCCGTCTCTCGGTAGTTCTCATCCGTTGGATCGATAAACAGCGGCTTGATTGCATCGCCGGTGGTACGAGAGCGAGCCAGGTCAGCCGTCAGCATTCGTCGTCACCCCCTGTCGGCGCTGTTGGGATACGTACGTTTCCATCGTGTCTGCCGTGATGATTTCGTAGAGGCGTGCTGGCTGGCGGTCATCTGTCGGCCGGAGGATGCGTCCAAGCCGCTGGGCATACTGCCGTTTCGAAGCACTTCCCGACAGGATAATCCCCACGTTCGCAGCGGGAACGTCAATCCCCTCATCAAGCACCCGTGACGTTGCCAGCATCGAGTACTCGCCAGTCCGAAACCGCTCGAGAATCTCGGTGCGCTCGTCCGTCTTCGTTTGATGGGTAATGCAGGGGACGATAAATTCCTGAGAGATTTCGTAGGCGAAGTCGTTGTTCGCAGTGAAGATAATCGCGCGGTCATCGTGGTGACGTTTGAGCAGGTTGTCGAGTGTCTCGAGTTTTTTCTCTGCCGTTCGGGCGATACGCTCGGCGCGCTGCTTGGCGATGAGTGCCCGCCGCCCCTTTGGATCGTAGGACGTCCGTTTGAGGAACTCCTGATAACCCTCCTCTTTCCAGAGGTCGAACTCGTGGCTATCGACGTAGTCGCGATAGTGCTGGTACTCCTCGTCGTATGTCTCCCGTTCCTCGGCCGTGAGCTCGACAGACATGTGGATGGTTTCGTACTCGCTGAGGTACTCGCCAGCGAGTTCGTCGACAGCCTCTTCATAGACAACCGGACCGATGAGATCCTCGAGGAGTTCATGCTTGCCGTCAGGCCGTTCGTAGGTAGCGGTCAGTCCCAGCCGATACGGTGCGATCGTCATTTCGGGGATCTGCCGGTAGGTCGGCGCCGGCAGGTGATGTTCCTCGTCGACGACGAGTAAGCCGAACTGGTCGCCGTATTCGTTGATGTAGCGGTAGGCACTATCGTAGGTAGTGACGGTGATTGCGGTGACCTCGTGGCTGCCGCCGCCGAGAACGCCGATCGGTTCTGTGAGGTGATCGCCAAAGGCGTTGGTGAGTGTGGCGTGCCACTGATTCATCAGGTCAATCGTTGGTGTCACGACGAGCGCACTCACGCCGGCGTCAGCAATTGCTTGCAGCCCAAGAAACGTCTTCCCGCTGCCAGTCGGGAGAACAACACTCCCCTGGCGGCCATGGTCGATCCAGGCGTCGAGAGCGGCCTGCTGGTAGTCACGTGGCTCGATGTGGAGCGGTGGCGTGAGATCGAGGGCAGGATAGGCCCGCGCGGTGTCTTCGAGAGCGTGAGCGAAGCCGTCCTGAAGCGTTGCCTGCTCGTTTCCGTCCGACCAGGCGCCTACCCATTCGAGGAGGGATCGATATCGATATGCTTGCGTTCGGTACTCGTCGACGCGGTCGTCCCACTCCGCATAGGGGATATCGTCGGGGGCATCACGGAGTAGGAGCGTCCCGTCGTCGAATTCGACTCGCATTCAGTGTATAGACAGAGGTCCCCGACCGGATTCAATATGTGGGTTTCTTGGGTTCCACTGAGGCATTCGTCCGTCTTGTCCTTCTACAAACAGGCGAGTGCCTTGGTGCTGGACTCCGAGAGGGGTCACGGTTGTGGATAGCCCAGTCAGGAGCCACGGTTGTTAGCGGTCGAGCCAGTACTGCCAGTCTGCAATCGCTTGTTCTGTGTCACGACCGGTTTCGAGAGGTTCCAGTTGCTCTAGCGGTACGCCAAGTTCTCTGTCCATCCACTCTATCGTCACGAACATCTGGCTGAGAGTCGGATCTGTCGGGGACATTCCAATCACGCGTATCGTTTCGCCTTCCTTGAGGGGAGACTCCTCTCGCTCGGAGACACAGCGCGCTTGGAACGGGAAGTCCATCATATCGTCCAAATAGGCGTACCATCCCCACGCCTGCTCTTCGGCGCTGTATGTATCGACGGTGATACGCATTTTAATGCGCTCTTCCCGTTCTTCCTCCTTTTCGGTCCATGACATATCCACCAGTACTCATTCTAGCCTCAAGATGCTCGGGGTAGGGGGTGGCTGAAACCACTTGCCAACCAATCCAAGAGACGCTCGATCCGCCCGTAGAACAGATCTGAGTCACTGGACAAGGTTCAGTACCTCACAAAGCATCGCCAGTTGACCTGACCTGAGCCACCTGTTCTGCTGTGATGAGTCGTCGGTAACGGTTGAGCGACGCTGAGCGAAGGCGGAGCTGTCGCTGTCGGCGGCGGTCAGCCGCCGACGCGACAGCGTTGCCACTCACGAAGAAGCGGGCTCGGTCAGTGACTACCGGTGGAACCGGTCGTCAGGTGGCCGGTTTGCGGGGACGGCCCGACGCACCGCGAGGGCCGTCCACGCAGCCCTCCGAACCATATTGACGAACTCCTTGTACGGCCACCACCAGAGGCGACGCCCGCCTCGGCGGGGCGTCGCCACGTATTCGTAGTGGAGGTACCGCCACGCGTTCTGCAACAGCAGACTCACCACGACGTACAGCAGTCTCACCGTCGAATTTCGCGTCGTTGTCGTCGCTATCGCTTGCTCGGATAGGCGATAGCTCGATTCGATACCGAACCGTTTGGTGTAGTGGTATCGAGCCTGGCGTGGTGTGTCGATGAACGGCGCGTCAGCGGCGTAGCCGTGACGCGCCACGCCGTGCTCGTCGTACCGTCCATTCAGGTATGTACAGTCGATGTAGACGGGAAACTCGACGGTCCAGCTGTGACCGTCGAGTTTCCCTGTCAGGTCGTGGTCGATGACGCGACTCCATCCTTCCGAGAGTTCCTGCTGAATCGCCTTCCCCCACCGGATGATCGGCATCACGTAGGCGTAGTTGTGCGCCTGGAGTAGCGTGAGACACTTGCTGTCGTAGAAGCCGCGATCGAGGTAGACGGCCTTGACCTCGGTGTCAAGGCCGTCGAGTACTCCAAGAAACTCCGCGAGGACGCTGCTGGCGGTGTCGCCGTCTTCAAGACGGCGCACCGCCAGCGTGTGTCGCTTGTTCTTCACACGCGCGTACAGTGTCGCGTAGGCGTGGAACGCGGTGGTTCCGCGCTTGGCTTCGGAGTGGTAGAGGCCGTCTGTGTCGTCTTCGTCACCGTAGTAGGGCCGCAGGTGGAGGTCTGCGCAGACCTCCACCTGCTCGGGGAGCAGTTCGACGATATCCCGACGAAGAAGCGTGTTAGCGACTCGTTCGAGCCGTTCCGGCTCGAACTTCGTCCGGAGGTGGTAAAGGATCGTGTTTGCAGGCGGTGAGTTCTCGCTGGAACCACACAGCGTAGAGACCGAGGTCCCGTCGGCGCATGCGCCGACGAGGACCTCGTAGATTTCCTCAGCGTCGATTTCAGCATTATCGCCGAGATCAAGATCGATTTCATCGCTGAGCGTGTTGACGAGAAAGTTAAGGAGCTGGTCTTCGTGGATCTCATTGTCTGCTTGCTTGGTCTTGAACACACCATCAGCAAGCAGACGTTCTAACTAACCGGCTTTGTGAGGTACTGAGGTTAACCAACGTGCACGCTATTGCCGAGCCGAACTGCTCGAACGACAGGCTCAGCGAGAGATCCGTGAGCTCGAGCGTGCGAAAGCAGTCGCTGGATCAGACAGTACCGGTTCTGATGGTGAGTGTTTGACCGATGAAACGGAAGGTTCTGAAATGAGGGGGCCCCACCATGTCCGCATAATTGTGTAAAGCTCCTTGAGGACAAGTCCCAAGGTGAAGCCTTGGGGTCAAGTGATTCGAGGGAATAACGCTCTCTCGCCATCAAGCGAAATCGACGATTTTGCAGACATCACAGATTGCTGATTCGCTTCGTCACGGAAGGCCGGAGGTCGTCTGAACGACCCCGAGGCACTCTCGCTGCTCTGTTGAACGCAAGACGGCGGCAGTATTGAAATTTTGATATCCAGGTAGATGGCGTTAGAACTCCTGTACTGATTGTTTTGAGATCTGGATGATGTGGGAGGAGTACAGTTCGTTGATTCTGCAACCATCAGAATTAGGTCACTTTGTGAGAACCCGTACGTGGATGACGGCGATGTCTCTGGCGGATACGTCCAGAGAAAGAGAGCAGGCGGCGAGCCCTAACTCGCCGCCTGCGATAGGTTATGCACGATACACTTGCGCGTGAGCTCTCGGAACTGGCCGTGCCAGCTCCGAGAGCGTAACTTCTCACCGTCATCCTTCAGCAGTGAGAACGCAGTCTCACTCAGTGTCCGCTGATGGTACAGATCTTCGTCCATCCGAGCGTTATGCGCTTTCTTCAGCGCATTGTGCTCCCTGTGTTTGATTAGCGGTCGTGTCGCGCCAGCGCGACACTCCTCTCTGAGATCTGACCACGAATAGTTCGCATCTGCAAGGAACTCTTGCAGGTCTTCGGCGTTGCGCCGATAGACCTGCAAGCCGATGTGTCCGTCCCACTTGCGCTTCGTCGTGAAATGAACGTCTTTGATCGCCAGTGACTCTGTATCGACCAAAATCGTTGTCTTCAGCTTGTGAAACGAGAAGCCAGCACGATTCCGGTAATGATAGCTGGTTTGATCTCGCTGGAAGCCACTGGCGTCGATTGCTGCTGTTCCCGACCAGCCAGCCTGCTCCGCACTGCGGCGGAGCAGGCTGCGGAGTTCACGCATGTCGACCTGTTGCTCCCATCGACAGAGCGTGGTGTGATCCGGCGATTTGTCGATGTTAAGCTCTTCACGGATGGCTCTGGAGTCATTGAACCATGCTTCAGTCTCTCGGAAATCTTTGTCGAGTTCCGCATGCAAGAGGATAAACGCGATCTGAGTCCACTCGGCGAACCCGCTGGCGCCGTCCGGCGCAGCGGGTTCGTCAGGGTTATCCACGTGCTGTTTGGCAAGATTCTTACACTGCCGTATGATCGGCCGTTTCGACCTCATATCGCAAGACGGCGTCCAATTCCCCACAAGCCTCACGGAAATCAGCCGAGAACAAGGCTGAAACTGGTGCTATTCGACGCTGCAACAGAGCAACTCTCGCTGTATCTCTGTAGAAGTCCCTGTGGTGAGTAGCTCCCCCTCCCCACCGTGTCCGCATAATTCCTCCGAAGAGAGCAATAGTAAGAGAACAACACAAGAGGGACCCCCCACCGCGTCCGCATAATCTATCCGCAAGAGTGTCAGACGCTCCGCACTACAGCGGTTTTCGTTATATCATATTATTAATTAGTTGGATTTTCGCTAGTGCGGGTTTGGTTGTATCAGATTTAACTTAGTTCTTTCTCTTCTCTAGAGCCTTCGCTGGTTCTACGTGAAGCAGGGGTTCTTTCTCACAAGATTATGCGGACATGGTGGGGTGTGGGGGTATACAAAGAATCGAGTATGCGGACACACTGGACACACCGGACACGGGGGTTTATAATCACTCATTACATTGGTCCCACATGTAATGTCCGGCGACGGAGCGAATTCATCTGATACGGGCCTCAACAGCAATCCATACGGCAGTACAGTCGAGATATTTTCTGATGAGTCTGTCTTGAAAGAGGACTGGCAACCTGAGAAACTCCCAGAGAGGGAAAAAGAACTCGATGAAATCCGGAATGCGCTCGCCCCCGCAACACGCGGTGTTAACGCTCACAATCTATTTCTCTATGGTAAAACAGGTCAAGGTAAAACAGTCGCCATTGATCACGAACTTGATCTCCTAAACGAGTATGCGAACTCTCAGGACGACTTGGAATTAAGCGTCATCAAAACCAGCGCGAACAATCAATCAACATCCTATCAGCTCGCTGCGCACCTCATCAAGGAAATTCGTGACGGGTCTAAGAAGCCGAGCGGCATTGATCAACAGAGTATGTTTGACCTGCTCTATGATGAATTACGCGGCCTCAATGAAACAATCATTATTGTCATTGACGAGATCGACTCGATTGGTAGCAATGATGACCTTTTATACGAACTTCCGAGGGCCAGGAAGAACGGCCATCTTGGGAACCAATGGATTTCTGTTATTGGTATCAGCAATGATCTAGAGTTCCGTGACAATCTTTCTCCAAAAGTCAAAGATTCACTGTACGATAGCGAGATCGAGTTCGCACCATACAACGCTAATCAACTCACGAGTATTCTAGAACGCCGAGCCGAACGTGCATTTGTCGACGGTGTTCTTGATGGCGATGTCATCCCACTCTGCTCAGCATTTGCCGCTCAAGACGAAGGCAGTGCCCGGCAAGCGATCCGATTGCTGTACAAGGCAGGAGAACTCGCCCTAAACAACGATGATGAAGTGATTTGTGAATTACATGTTCGCGAAGCACGTGATATCTTAGAACGAAAGCGAATCGAAGAAGGAATGCGGAGCCTGACGACACAGGACCAGCTAGCGTTGCTTTCTGTTGTTGCCCTCGAGATAGACGAAGAAACACCGGCACGAACACGACAAGTCTATCAGAAATACAAGGATATCGCTGCTATTCTCGATTCAAATCAGCTTGTCGAACGACGGGTTCGCGATCACTTGCAATCTCTCGGGATGCAGGGGTTCCTTATCGTGGAAACACGGAACCGGGGGATTCAGGGCGGATCACACTACCGCTTTGAGGTGAAAACTGATTTGGAGGCAACATTAGATATTCTTGGAGAAGATAACCGGATTGATGATGTCGTTGAGGATTTAACAGACATCGCGACTGCCAAAAATCTCGTCTGATTGACACCCACCCCGCGCTGAAGCGGAGGCTTTGCGCCTGTTCATCCTATAACTGCGGCTATGATCTCTTCTTGACGCTTTATCAGCGAGTGGCGCTACTCTTGATTTCCTATAAACTTACTGACTGAAATGCTCGGACGTTCGTATTCTATTTTGGCTAGTAACACTGGGCAGTATTACTGGCCAGCAATACTGTCTTGTCTGGCTAGTATTTTTATATTGGGAGACCATCTGCTTAGCGTGTATGATTCCGTATACAGTCTGGTCCGAGGCGGGTGGCGTCGGAAAGACGACGCTTGCGGCTAACCTCATGCGTGCGCACGCGAATCAAGGAATGAAAGTTCTCGGGATCGATATGGATCCGCAGGATGGCGGCCTAACCAATCACTTCGGTCTCGATGATCTGAAAGCTGATAGCGAGGCTGACAATCTCGTGCTCCATATGGTTGACCGACCACGAGGCGATTTTCATGACCTCATCCAGTCGACTGAAGGCGTCGATCTCGTTCCAAGCCACAATAATCTCGGCAACCTTGCTGATCTCCTCACGACGGCCAAGGAACTCGAGGACCAGACGAGTCTCGAGGGGGAGTTTGAGAAGGAAAAGCAGCTCCGACAGGTCCTCGTCGACGCTGGTATTCCCTCAGAATACGACGTTATCATCATTGACCCACCAGCGTCTGAGGGACAACACCTGTACAACGCGGTTTACGCAACGTCGAACCTTCTCATCCCCTTCGAACCATCTCCGAAAGGCGAACGGAGTGTTCAGGGCCTCCGTGATGTGGTGAGCGGCCTCGAGACTGAACTCGGAGATATCGACGTCGGTGTTCTCGGTGCCGTCCCGAACAAGGTCAAAGGAACGAACGTGAACCAGAAATATCTCAATGCACTCCAGGAGGAGTCGCTACCGATCGCCCCTGTGTCGATCGGCGAGCGTGGATCGATGCTTGGTGATGCGTGGGACAACCAAGTGTCGATCTACGAACTCGCGGAGAATGATGACTACCGCGATCTTCGCGATTACGAAGAACCGACGCTCGAGAAGTTCGACGAGCTAGCCGAATTCATTGCCGATCAATTTGCGACGACAGAGGTCACAGCATGAAATCTGGTGGCCAAAACCCGTTTGCTGACGAGACTGAACAGAGTGACCAACCAGAGGAACAGGAAGAAGAAGTCAGTACTACTGGCCAGTCAGAAGAACAAAAAAAGATGGGCAGTAATACTGGTAATGCTGATCAGTCTGATTGGGATGGTGAGCAAAAAGATACAGTCAGTAATACTGGACAGACTGACCAGATCGATCAGGAAGAAAACCCGGCGCAGTCTGGAAGTAATACCAGTCAGTTTGACCGATCAGACTTACCACGAATAGTTGTTAGAGACTCAGTCAAAGAAGACCGTGATGGGGGTGTGCACCAACTGTTCGTCTACCAGGATACCGAGGATAAAGAGAAACAGGCACGCCGTGATCTTGAGGACCGATTTGACGATGATCTCTATAAGCTCGATGCTCGAGAAGCGATATACCTCGCCGGGATGCAAAATTTAGACGACGCTGAGGATATTCTCCGCGAGTGGGGTATGGATTTCTAACACTTTCTTTTCCTTAGCGCTCATCCCGATACATTGTAACATAGGAGTTTCTCGAACCAGCTATCTGGTTCGTTGAGTTTCAGTTCAAGGAAATTGAGATACCGTTGGAGATGATGTTTTGAGACACCTCTGAACTTCGCCAGCCACTGGCGAAGGAAGCTGTGGCGGTTCTCACAGGTGTTCGTGTGGGCATCGCCGATGACGTAGGTGTCGGAGTGGGTGACGGCCAGATGGCCGTCCACCCCCTCCTTCTCCTCGATCTCGTCGTAGATTGTGTAATCATCGGTACAGAGGATGACGCTTCCATCACCGTATTCAGCGATGTCTTCGTCGGCGTCTTGGAGATCCTTGCAGACGAGAAACCGAACTCGTCCGTCATCCCGACGGACGAGTGTCAACACCGGTGGTTTGTCTGATTCGAATCGTCCTCGTCCCTTTTTTTGAGTCCGCGCTTGCGCGGACTCTGATCCTCGTCTTCGATCCCTTTCTCACCAGCTGTTACGTAGATCTCGTCAGCTTCACAGACATCGTACAGCTCAAATTCATCGATCTCCCCGCTCACATCCTGGACTTTGTGAACGAAGTTGAGAACAGCTTCGTAGTCTCGGCCAAGGTCACGAGCGATCTGAGCGGTCGGCTCAGATCGCATCTCCTTGACGATATAGAACATCTCTTCCAGTTCGAAGCGATGTTGGCCGAAGATCGTGTTTGTGAGGTCGTTGAAGTACGTCTCACACCCCTTGCACCAGTACTGCTGGGCGTCTTTTCCGGTTGTTCCGCGCTTGACAACGTCGTCACTCTCGCAATGGACACACGTCACCGTCTCGCCGAAGCGGGCGAGACGGAGACGTTCAAAGCACCGCTCACGTGGTGGAAGGAACACTTGCGCAGACTTCTCGTCCATCTTGGAAGACACTTGGAGAGTAAGGAAAATTGATGTTACGACTTATCGAGATGAGCGTTCCTTAGACCGGCCAATCCGAAAGCTGACTGTGATGTGACTTGAGCACACCGTCATCGTGTCGCAACACCGATGAGGATCCCCCTTGTCAGAAGTGGCGTATCGAAGGTAGCAATCCCGATTACAGCAAGGCAGAATGTGAGGACGCCAGCAGTATCGACTGGGCTTGCAACTATTCCTCGAGAGGAAGAAGACCCGACGCCATCGGGAAGTAATACTGGCCAGTTAAACTGATCAGTATCACTCAAAACACTGTTAGGGTCTCTGTCAAAGAAGGCCGTGATGGGGCGTGATCAACTGTTCGTCTACCAAGATACCGTATAGCGTGTCATAGAATACGTCTCATACCCTCAACTTGGCGATTATACAGCTTCCAATTCGCGTGTAATCCTATGAATTTCGTCAGTCATGGGTTTTGCTCAAGGGCGAAACCGTGAACAACGCCTCCTGAGAACTATTCTATGACACGCTCTACCGTAGACAAAGAGAAATGGACCTGCCTCGATTTCGAGCGGCGATCGTGACTACTACTCCTCGTACGCGAGGTTCATGATCCACTGCGAGAAGGCGTCACTGTTAGGATCAATCATCTTCCTCACCGACAAACGGTGAGAGCATATTGCCGGCCATCAGCAGTCTGAAATCGAGGTCTCGTGCGGTCGGCGAGATGAAGTAGGTGTTGTGGCCCCTGTAAACGGTTTCCTCTCGATCGACCAGTTCCTTTTCAACGAGCGATTCGACGATCCGACTGCCCTTGTGCGAGGAGAATTCCAGTTCCTTCCAGAAATCGCTCTGGTGGATGCCGCCGGACTCGCGGATGAGCTCGAGACCCGCTCGCTCGTCCTCGTTGAGTTCGGCTTCGGCCGTGGAACTGCTCATGGTGGCCACCTCGCCGTATGTACTGCTATAGGCAGGAGTGCATCCATACTACATTCAAGACAAGGCGAGCCGTTAAAAAGCGCTTTTCGTCGACTGTCGATTCGACCGCGGTGCCACTCTCGAGTCTCTCGCCGTCTTGCTAGATGCAGTACACTCCAGCTAGCGTCAAGACCTTGAGAACACGGAGTCATGCTCGAGTGGACTATCAGAGTCTTATCGCCGACGATACCGAGTACGAGGAAAAGTACGCCGACGGTAGTCTTCTTGGGCGATAATACCGTCCCGAACACGGAAGACTGTAAGTCCTTCTTCTCTATAGGAAGGGCAGGCCGAGTGCCTCGAGGCGGTTCACTGTTTGCGCTCGAGTTCTGAGAGCGCCTTGATTCGTTCGTCGGTTGGTGGGTGTGTTCCAAAGAGATAGCGTTTGAGTCGGTGTGTCCACCGTCTGAGCCACCAATACGACGGCTCAGTGTCTCCGTCTGGTCCAAGCATGACTTTTTCAGGTTCCTTTGGATCAAGTGGCAGAACAGATAACGAAGAGACACTCGAAGCTTCACGAAGGTCACGAGTCGGTGTGTCTGCGATTTCGTCATCGAGTCGTTGGAGTGCGATGGCGAGGGCAGCAGGTGATCCGGTAACCTCCGTCGCTGCCTGATCTGCCGCTCGTTCTCTGGCTCGAGACAGACGAGCTGTGATCGTTCTCCCGACAACCCAAACGCCGGTTGATAAAAACCCAAGCGGTACGGTCACAATACCAACTGCCCCTGGATTTTCTATCTGTGTGATTCGTGATCGCAGTCCATTAGCGAGAACAACAGGAAGTGACACAACCGTCATGATCATCGCGTCTCGGTTTCTGACGTGAGCGAGTTCGTGCGCAATCACTGCCTCGAGTTCCTCCTGTCCATCCAGTGCCTTGATTGTCCCAAGAGAGAGCACCAGATGGATGTTTTCTGGTCGGAACCCAATCGCTAATGCTTCAGGTACATCTCGGTCTGAGATAGCAATCGTTGGGACAGGGACGTTGAGTTGGGCAGCAACTCGCGTTGTTATTTGATACAATTCCGGTGCCGTCTCTCGATCCACTGGATAGGCATCTGCACGTCGTTCGATCGTTTCGAGCTGCCTGTACTCGAGATAGCCGATCGTCACAAGCGTTGCAACAGTAACAATGACTGCTATCTGAAGGGCATTCGCAATCTCAAGAAGGACGAGCACACCGTAGAACACAACCCAAACACCCACAAGGAATCCAACTAAGACGAGGGCGAGTCCAAGGAGGGCAGCGACCATCCGTAATTGAAGAGTGGTTGGTCTGGAGGGCATGGTAGTTAAATGAGGGTGAGTAACCAGAAGACCAATGCTACACTTCCGGCCAGACCGGTCGCCTCTCCCGGTGCTAACCCTCGTTTGTGCAGAAGTCCAAATCGCCAGATTATCCCACTCCACAGAGTTGTGATTCCGGTGAATAGCGGTTTCAACTGTTCTAACGGTTTGAGGTCCGCTCGGAACTCGTCCATCCACACGGTCGGATTACTATCTGGCGTCACCGTCACAGGGTCAATCATCATGTAGAGGAGGCCAACACCGAGGAGAAGATTGAACAGGATCGGGACCAGCCCCCAGATCGCGACAGCGAATGATGTCGCTGCCCCGCCCTCACCGCCAAGCAACCATGACCCCGCATGGAGCAGACAGCCTGCTAGAACGATCACAATGAGTATGCCAAGGAAGACAAGTCCGATGACTTGACCAGTAGCCTCTGAGAGGAGAGTATCGACGTTTCGGTCAACCTGAGCGGGTGCATCACACCCTGTCTCTATTGATCCCGGGGAAGCCTTGCAGAAACTCTCTGACGGTCGGTTTGGATTATCGATCATAACTGTCCCGTCAATACGATCCTGGAGTATCCAACTGATACCCCATACCCCGATCGGGTGCGAGAAGACAAGTAGGAGACTGACGGCTATAATGCGTCTGGTGCGGAAGTCCCGCTCGGCGAAGAACCGATCAGGGTGGAAAAGTGGTGTGAAGGGCGGCATTGTGTTGAACGACTATTGGTTCCTGGTAAAGTGTTATGATATCTATATTATTGTCTTGACCTTAGGAACTATCGGATCGATACTTACAGCAGATGATGGCATCTTGCGTCAACTACGCCTGCTTATCAAGCAGCGAGGGTTCTATCTGGCTCGAGTGATGTCTACGGAAGCGTGCCGAATGGAGGGCGCAAGTCTGTCAGTATTTCGCCGGTCGGGGATGCTACTGACACCTGTTGCGCCACACATCTGGTGGCTATCCGTCCGTGTGCGTCAGCCAAACAGACAGCGACCGGCGATCTCGAACGAGCACTCGCCGAATGCGTAGAGATTCCCGTTGTTCGATCCGACGAAGACGAGGTCGGAGGTAACTGCTGGGGTCCCTGTCCTGGCTTGCTCGTTGTGGCCCATCTCCGCACGACCGAGTTCCTCGCCCGTTGCAGCGTCGACGACAAACAGGTGGACGTACGTCGTATCACGCTGGATCCACCCCAGCGCGTAGACTGCATCACCAGAAACGACCGGCGTAGAGTCGAGGCCCATATACGGTTTGTCCGGCGAGAACCTGCGCTGATCTTTGTCATCAACGTCGCCACCGAAGCGCCACACTCGCTCACCAGTCTCGAGCCGGCGGGCCTCGAGGCCGTAGTTTGCGACGTGATAGATCAACCCATCAGCGACGGTAAATTCCGCCTCGGCCCAGTGGACCCCGATCGACTGCCGCCAGCGAAGCGAGCGATCACGACGGTCTATTGCGACGAGCGTGTGCTCGTTGCCCCGTCGGAGTGGCACAAGTAGCAGGTCGTCGACGACGGTTGGGGTGCCGTTGAGAGGCCCTTTCCAGCGCCAGCGTTCCACACCTGTCGCCATATCGAGTGCAACAAGTCCGCCACTGTCGAACGCAACGTAGACCACGTTGTCGGTCCCAGCCAGTTGCCACATCCCGTCCCACTCGGAGAATGGCACGTTCCAGCGTTCGTTCCCGGTCGCGGGATCAATGCCGAAGACGATTTCCTCCTGACGGTCTTCGACGAGTGTATCGTACGTTCCCGTCACGACTATGTCGTCAGTCACGACGGGCGTGACGACATCAGGCTTTTGCTGGCCGCGATAGAGATTGTCGAAAGTCCACCGAATCTCACCATCGGTGGTGAGCATCGTCAGCCCAGGCTTGGTCTGGAGGAACAACCGGTCCTCATCGACGACCGTCGAGTCCGAGTGGTATAAATAGTGGCGCTCGTCGGTCCGGAAGAGTTCGGTCGTCCACCGAGAGTCGCCGGTCGCTGCGTCGAACGCCTCGATCCACGCCCCACCGCGTTTGTCACCTCGCGATGCCTGTGAGTAGGCAAAGTAGAGCACACCATCATCGACGACCGGTGAGGGATTGACTACGCTGCTGCGCTCTTGGTACCAGACTGTGTGGAGGTCCGTCGTCGGACCCTCTGTGGTCGAGTACCCAGTGTGGGCATTATTTAGCGTGCGTCTGGGCCAGTTGCCGTCGGCGGTCGGTTTCTCGGTCGAGATGCACCCTGCGAGTGCACCGATCCCGGTGGTACACGTTGCGAGAATCGACCGGCGGGTAGAGGGCATTGGTACAAGAGTGACAAAATTGTAAAATATATGTTTTGGTCGCACGTCACGAGCGTTGTCGGAGACGAGGACTCATCCGCCAGTAAGGTCTTCTCGAAGCCGGATACCACGGTTCCAGAACCTCGAGATGTTCGCGGACGCAGCGCTCGCGGTAACTACAGATGCTGTACGTGTTTAGCCCCGTCTGATTTCGTCACTGTCTCGTAGGTGGTGGCCTGTGACAGATACATGGTCTGTCAGCAGGGAGTCAGTCTACATTCTCAGGGATGGTCTCCGCTGCCCGGAGACCATCCCGTCGGCCCTGCTGTCGTCGTTTCGAGGTGGAATCGATGAGCTGGGACGATCTCTCCAAGGACGAACTCCTCTCGCGGTTTCTCCAGATGGAGGAGCGAATCGACGAGCTGGAAGAGAAGATTGCCCAGAAGGACAAGCGGATCGAGGAACAGAACGAACGGATCGAAGAGCAGCAAGAGCGGATCGAAGAGCAGCAAGAGCGGATCGAAGAACTCGAAACACGTCTCCGGAAGTACGAGAATCCACACACTCCACCCAGTAAGCGACGGTCGGGGACCGACGAGTCCCCGACCTCGCAGGACGACGAAGACGACGATGTCCGAACTGATGGTGGTACTCCCGGTCGAAAGGACGGTCACAACCCGGAGTGGCGCTCTCCGCCCGATCCTGATGAAGAAATCGAGGTCACCTCTGACTGTTGTCCCGAGTGTGGCGACCACTTCGACGAGTCGGTGGGCGTCAGCCCCCGACTCGTCGAGGAAGTCCCGGATCCACAGCCACCAGAAGTCACCCAGTACAACCGACACCGCTACCAATGCGACTCCTGTGGAACTGAGACGGTTGCGACTCACCCCGACTGCCCCGATGAGGGGCAGTTCGGGGTGAACGTCATCGCGCAATCTGCCCTGTCACGGTACGATCACCGCCTTCCCTACCGGAAAATCACGGACCGCTTCGAGCAACTTCACGGACTCGAACTCTCAGGTGCATCCGCGTGGCACGCGACCGAGCGCGCTGCGCGCGCCGGTCGCTGTGAGTACGAGCAGATCCGTCGAGAGATTCAGGAGGCTGAAATCGTCCACGTTGACGAAACCGGCATCAAGCGTGACGGTGACCAAGCGTGGATCTGGACGTTTCGGACGGACGAGCATACGCTGTACGCGGTCAGAGAGAGTCGTGGGAGTGATGTTCCCGCGGAAGTCCTTGGCGAGGACTTCGCGGGAACGGTCATCTGTGATGGGTGGACGGCGTATCCAGCGTTCAGCAGTACGCTTCAGCGGTGCTGGGCACATCTTCTCCGGGAGGCTGAAGACGTTGCTAGTGACCACGAGGAGGCAGAACCGGTGTACCGGTATCTCAAGCAGATGTTCGTCGGTCTCCAGTCGTGGCTGGAGACCGACCCAGATCCTCGTGCGAGAGCACAGATGCATCGAGCGTGTCAGGACGGCCTCAGATCGCTCGTTGAGCGGTCAGTGACCGACGAACCAGTGGCAACACTCCTCGGGAAGATCGAAGGTGGACTCGACCACTGGCTCACCTTCGTCGGTGAGCCAGCGGTCTCCCCGACGAACAATGCCGCAGAAAACGCCCTTCGTGAACCTGTTGTTCTCCGGAAAATCATCGGAACACTCCGGAACGACCGTGGCATGTTCGTTCACGAGACGATCTTGTCCCTGCTGGCGACGTGGCGCCAGCAGGGACGCAACCCATACGAGGAACTTACGCGGGTTGTCCACGACAACGAAATGATCTCACGAGAGCAGACTGTGCCGGTTGTTGAGACCTCGGGGTAAACACGTACCAGATGCTTATAGAACGGAACCGTAAAGGGCGGCGAACAACATCTTCATTTACCAATGAGTCAGATTCTAAATGCAATCGCTGGAATGCAATTGACCATCGCGGGTGTCTCTTTAGCTATCCTCTTCGATTTTCACGGGTTGTTCTGGCCTCTTGGAGTACTGTCAGTTCTGTTTGGAACGTTAATCGTCGGTGGTGAGATTTACCGTGAGGGTTCCGCCGAATAGTATTTGCAGTCACTACAGTGACTGATTCGTGTATCCTCTGTACTGACCGGTAACTACGTGTGCGTACTGTCCGAACATGGTATGCAAGGTTGAAGCTCATAAAACATTTAATATTGAGGTGATGACAAGGGAATATGAGTGTGGAACCCCTCCAAGAAAAGATTCCACGGTTTACTGTTCCCGCGATTATCGTGCTTCTTGCTGGAAGTCTATTCTACACCGTACTTACAACGACAGCGATATTCGCATGGCTTGTCTTTTGGGGTGGACTACTCTCGATAGGACTCTGGCTCGCTGTTGTCTATCTGCTTTACCGGCTTGTACTGGCAGTCGAGCAGTTTCCACTGAGGTGGCTGTCATCCTATTAGTGTCTATTCACGTATTTTCTTTATCTCCTTTGGCACTATTTCATTCACCACTACCGATATTATAATGGCCAAAATTAATATCAAATAAAAAGGTAAGCCAAAGATATTATTATCTATGTAAACTAGGATTAGTGCAATAATTGGAGCTCCAATCAAAGATCGTATTCTGCCCAACATTCCTACTCCTTTACTAGACATTATTTAACCAAATAGCTAACCAAACTTACAAATAATTATGCATAGGATATTCCTTCTCGTTAGCAGATAGCGTGATCTGGGAGAGCAAAGAATGTGGTGAAACCAGCTGCATTTTGAGAAGGTTTCCAAGAAGTCATCCCGCCTTTAATTGATCTCATTTTTGGTCGTGTCAAGCGTGTGATGGAGCTTCCCACAAGGAATTATTTTCATATGACATTCAGCGAACCAGTTGTTAGATCGAGCGTGCGAATCTCGAAGTATGTTATCTCCCAGTTCCTGCAGTGGAATCGCGTAGCACGGGAAAAGACGGTCCACTGGAATCACATTAAGTAATCATTTTGTATCTTTAACAGGAATACATCGACTATGGTCCCCTATATCAGCGACGTTCTGTTTAACGAGCCACAAGGCTGGCCCAGCTCACTCGTCCAGTTTGGCGCGTCGTTCTCCTTCTTGTGTATATTCGTGTATGCCTGGAGTGTCGGCGACGCTGGAGAAGTCCCGTGGGTACTATTCTTTATCGTCGGAACTGCGCTGTCCGGAATTGCTGAATCTCTTCCGAAAACTCGACGACGGGCGGCTGGTCTACTGCGTCTCACAGCCATCCTCGTATTGGTCTGTTTTCTCGCCATTATGTTCCTCGTTCCGGAGTACATCATTGGGTAATCGAAGGTCGCTCTTTGAATTCACAGTAGTGAGACTGATTGTTAGATTACCACTGGTGCTGTGAGCCAACCGGAGTTATCCTACTGAATTCACCCTCTATATCTAGCACTCCAAAAGGTACAAGGTACGAGAAGAGTTCTATGACACGCTCAATCGGTCGGGTATCTATTTGTCACTCGAGGTTAATTCTTGAAACGACATGCATTATCTTGGTTCCCCTCTAGTCCGTCCGGTTCTCAATTATTCGAGGTGAAATCCGTCATGACGTCGCTTCCAACTCGTGCTGGCCTTTTTGTCCGGACAGTCATCGCCGGTGTTAGCTGTCTGTTCCTCTCGAGTGGTGTCGTCGTCGCTGTCCTCTTGTTGATTGGCGTCCCGATCTACGCTGGGGTTCACTACGGTGTTGAGGTGCTTTCCTCACTAGCGATCCTCTCTGGTTCTGATTTCCGTCTCGCCGCCGAGCCACTCGCTGTAGCGCTCGTAGTTGCGGTCGGGATGCCTTGTTTGGCGGCCGTCGAATTGTCGCTGCGGACTGTTCGTACCGCTCGCGAGCGCTCCGCACCGGCTGGTGCACTTGCCCAGGGGATTGTCGAACTCGCCTCGTACGTGCTGTTACTTTCGTCGTTACTGATTGTACTAAGTACTCTGCCGTTCCTTCGTTCAGTACTGCCTGTTCCGCTGTTCGGGCTCTTGGTCCTGCTTGGCTTCTTTTACTTGCTGATGGCTGGGTACCTCTGGGCTGCCCACGAATGGATCCGTTCGAAAGACGATGTGAACGGTGAGCGCACGACCGGCGGTAATTGGCTCGTCATCGGGATTTTTATCGTCGGCTACCTCAGTATGGCCTATTGGGTTGGGTTCGCACTGCTCGTTGTCGCTGCACTTGTTTGGCTCGTTTTCGGATCGATTATCGTTCCCAATCATGTCGATGGGGTGCGGGACGCCATCGAGCACCGCGCCGCCGAAATCGCCGAGGAGGAACCTGTCGACCCAGCAGCCGCCTACGGCATCACGGACGAGGTCAAATGGGTGCGTACCAAACTTGAGCAAACTACAGATCTACGACCGACCATTCTAGTGACCGTCACAGGAATCGTTATAGTCGGAGCCAGTTACTGGGCAGCAACTCTCGTATCAGTCGAAACTGTTGTCGTCTCAGTGGCCGCCGTGAGTGCTGCCGCGTTCGTTGGCATCCATGTCGGCGCTACAATCCGCACAGAGTTCACAGGCAACAACGCTGTTCTCCGAGATCTCGAGGACCGATTCGATCTCGAGACGCTCACGGTCACGGACATCGAGTCGGTCGATCAGATTGCCGGTACAGCGGGATCTAATTCTGACCGAAAAGTCGATGTGAATGCATCCCTCGAGTCGATTGTTACTCGACTCGCTGGTCAGGTCGACCTGCCGCCGCCCGAGATTCGAGTACTCGAGCACGGAACACCCGTCGCACTGACAGTGGGCTATCGTCCCGCTGTCTCGACACTTGTTCTCTCTAGGGGGTTGATCGAGACGCTTGAGTACCACGAACTCGAGGCTGCTATCGCTCACGAACTCGCCCACATTGCCAACCGAGACGCCGCGGTGCTCACTGCGCTATCAGCGCCCAGTGCTGTTGCACGGCTCGCTCGTAGTCGATACGGCTACAACCCTGTCGTCGAACCACTAGCAATGTTGGTTGGAACCATCAGCCGGTGGTACGTCGCTCTCGTCTCCCGTGGCCGAGAGTACGCTGCCGACGACGGCGCGGTCGCGATTACTGGCGACCCAGCCGCACTCGCAAGCGCGCTTGAGTCGCTTGACGCTGACCTCGAGCGTCGCCCATCGACGGATCTTCGCGAGCGGGATACGGCTACTGCGTTCGCTATTGTCCCGCCACCGTGGGAGAAACATCCATTCTTCGATCGGACGCGACGATTTATTGCGCGTCGGGTCTTCGGTACGCATCCGCCAACCGAGAAGCGTATCGACCGGCTTCGCGCTCGAGTGTGACCGACACTTGATTGTCACTCGACGAACCAACACGGTCTGGTTGGACGGTTGTGGGAGAGGGATTAGGCAGGAGAGACGGGAAGCGCTCGTTGGCATCCGTAGAGACCGTCAGATGACGAACTGTTCGATAAGAACCCAAAGCGTTACTACCAGCACGAAGACCGTCACACCAAGAAACGTCAGGTCATCGTCTCGTCGTACGAACGCACCGCCTTCGTGGCGGAACCAGTCGCGGCCGATGAACCAGAGAAGCATTACCCCACTCAAAAGAAATATCGTACGTGTTTAGCCCCGTCTGATTTCGTCACTGTCTCGTAGGTGGTGGCCTGTGACAGATACATGGTCTGTCAGCAGGGAGTCAGTCTACATTCTCAGGGATGGTCTCCGCTGCCCGGAGACCATCCCGTCGGCCCTGCTGTCGTCGTTTCGAGGTGGAATCGATGAGCTGGGACGATCTCTCCAAGGACGAACTCCTCTCGCGGTTTCTCCAGATGGAGGAGCGAATCGACGAGCTGGAAGAGAAGATTGCCCAGAAGGACAAGCGGATCGAGGAACAGAACGAACGGATCGAAGAGCAGCAAGAGCGGATCGAAGAGCAGCAAGAGCGGATCGAAGAACTCGAAACACGTCTCCGGAAGTACGAGAATCCACACACTCCACCCAGTAAGCGACGGTCGGGGACCGACGAGTCCCCGACCTCGCAGGACGACGAAGACGACGATGTCCGAACTGATGGTGGTACTCCCGGTCGAAAGGACGGTCACAACCCGGAGTGGCGCTCTCCGCCCGATCCTGATGAAGAAATCGAGGTCACCTCTGACTGTTGTCCCGAGTGTGGCGACCACTTCGACGAGTCGGTGGGCGTCAGCCCCCGACTCGTCGAGGAAGTCCCGGATCCACAGCCACCAGAAGTCACCCAGTACAACCGACACCGCTACCAATGCGACTCCTGTGGAACTGAGACGGTTGCGACTCACCCCGACTGCCCCGATGAGGGGCAGTTCGGGGTGAACGTCATCGCGCAATCTGCCCTGTCACGGTACGATCACCGCCTTCCCTACCGGAAAATCACGGACCGCTTCGAGCAACTTCACGGACTCGAACTCTCAGGTGCATCCGCGTGGCACGCGACCGAGCGCGCTGCGCGCGCCGGTCGCTGTGAGTACGAGCAGATCCGTCGAGAGATTCAGGAGGCTGAAATCGTCCACGTTGACGAAACCGGCATCAAGCGTGACGGTGACCAAGCGTGGATCTGGACGTTTCGGACGGACGAGCATACGCTGTACGCGGTCAGAGAGAGTCGTGGGAGTGATGTTCCCGCGGAAGTCCTTGGCGAGGACTTCGCGGGAACGGTCATCTGTGATGGGTGGACGGCGTATCCAGCGTTCAGCAGTACGCTTCAGCGGTGCTGGGCACATCTTCTCCGGGAGGCTGAAGACGTTGCTAGTGACCACGAGGAGGCAGAACCGGTGTACCGGTATCTCAAGCAGATGTTCGTCGGTCTCCAGTCGTGGCTGGAGACCGACCCAGATCCTCGTGCGAGAGCACAGATGCATCGAGCGTGTCAGGACGGCCTCAGATCGCTCGTTGAGCGGTCAGTGACCGACGAACCAGTGGCAACACTCCTCGGGAAGATCGAAGGTGGACTCGACCACTGGCTCACCTTCGTCGGTGAGCCAGCGGTCTCCCCGACGAACAATGCCGCAGAAAACGCCCTTCGTGAACCTGTTGTTCTCCGGAAAATCATCGGAACACTCCGGAACGACCGTGGCATGTTCGTTCACGAGACGATCTTGTCCCTGCTGGCGACGTGGCGCCAGCAGGGACGCAACCCATACGAGGAACTTACGCGGGTTGTCCACGACAACGAAATGATCTCACGAGAGCAGACTGTGCCGGTTGTTGAGACCTCGGGGTAAACACGTACGAAATATCCAGGCGTCCTCGAATCCTTCCTGCACGAAATCCAACGTTGCCAGCGCCGTAATTACTAGCGCGATCCCTCCCCAGATGACGAATAGTATCGTGGGGCGATTGAAACCCGCTGTTGGCTGCTCGCCGGTATGGGTCGCGTCTGTCACTTCACACTCATTTTCACAACCTATCTCCTTAAATATTAAAGATGGTACATACTCTGTTCGATATCCAACCGGTTCTGGGGTGTCGCCCCTTTTGAACCATCCGTTCTAGGTTAGCAGAGTGTACCGTCGTCTGATTAGATATCGTTGTAACTACCAGTCAGAGAAATCCGGTGGATAGTGTGACTTACTCCCCACCGGATTCAGTGATTGTTGATCGGATTCAAAGAGCGTTTCCCTCCGATGAGTTGCGCGAGCGCGCTCGCGCAACGAATCTCGTCGAGCGTGAACGGAAATTCGACGCTGTTGCGCTGTTCTACACGCTTTCACTTGGCTTCGCTGCTGGGTCAGACCGATCTGTACAGGCTTTTCTCGAACGATTCGTCGAAATGTCCGACTGCGATGAACTCTCCTATGCAACCTTCCACGGGTGGTTCTCTCCACCGTTCGTTGCACTCCTTCGAGAGATTCTCGATGATGCCATCGAGAATCTCGATACCAGAAATGCCGACCTTAGCGGACGTCTCGAACGCTTTCGAGACGTCCTCATTGCCGATGGGAGCATTGTTTCTCTCTATCAAGACGCCGCGGATGTGTACGCTGCGACCGGTGACGATCAGGCCGGTCTGAAACTTCACCTAACAGAATCACTCTCAACTGGCCTTCCAACACGGTACCGAACAACTGACGCTAAAACCCAAGAACGGAGCCAGCTACCCACCGGCGAGTGGGTAGCTGGCGCACTTGTCTTGCTCGATCTCGGTTTCTACGACTTCTGGTTGTTCGACCGCATCGACCAGAATAACGGCTGGTTCGTCTCCCGTGTGAAAGACGACGCAAACTTCGAGATCGTCGAAGAGCTCCGGACGTGGCGGGGGAACAGTATCCCGCCCGAAGGAGAGTCGCTGCAGGACGTCCTTGACGACCTGCAGCGACAGGAAATCGATGTTCGCATCACCCTCTCGTTCGAGCGAAAGCGAGGGTCGTGCACCAGCACGACCCCGAACGTTCCGACTGGTCGGTGTTTGGAACGAGGATACTGAAGAGTACCATCTCTATTTGACAAATCTCTCGAAAGACGACTATAGTGCGCCCGATATCGCACAGCTCTATCGGGCGCGCTGGGAAATAGAATTATTGTTCAAAGAACTGAAATCACGCTTCGGACTTGACGAAATCAACACGACCGATCCGTACATCATCGAAGCTCTGGTCATCATGGCCGCAATCTCACTGCTGATGAGCCGTGTTATCGTCGATGAACTCCGGGAAACTGGACGTGAAACAACGGGAAAGCGCCGACCGACGCCACAGCGTCGTCGCCGCAACTTCCTCGTCGACGATGTTCTCACGCTGTCGAACGCCATTCACACCTGATTCAGTTGTACGTGATGCTCGATTTAGGGTACGAACTTCCGGATTTAGATGAGTTGTTGCTGTGGGCTTCACGTGATCCAAATCCGCATCGACCGCGGTTACGTGAGCAGGTTGAGTCAGGCGAGTTCTGGTAACGAACTCGCCTGACGACCGGGGAAGCACCTGTGTCGATAGCGGCAGCGCTGGAACGGCGACGCACTCACGGCTGTGAGTGCGCCGCCTCGAAGGTATCACACAACAAATCAGCGACTGCCTGCTCCAGCGAACCCAGTCTCCTGAGCTAATCCGCCTCAATTCGGTATAGTCTCCGCTGAGATCCTGCTTCACTCCGTCACTAAACTAGAACAGATGCCTTTTGAACAGAATCTCCACGAACTCAGTGAATACCCCTGCTACTCTCCATCACCGTTGCTGGAACGGTTAATCGACGATGCTCAGAAGATACACCAGTAACGGCCGATACTCCAAGGAGGCTCGCTACCGCTACACGACCGAGGTCTGAGGCTTAATTAATGACAAATAAGAAATGATATATGAAGAGTCTCTGCATCCTATGGTGATATAATGCTATTCAGATACCGTACGTGTTTACCCCGAGGTCTCAACAACCGGCACAGTCTGCTCTCGTGAGATCATTTCGTTGTCGTGGACAACCCGCGTAAGTTCCTCGTATGGGTTGCGTCCCTGCTGGCGCCACGTCGCCAGCAGGGACAAGATCGTCTCGTGAACGAACATGCCACGGTCGTTCCGGAGTGTTCCGATGATTTTCCGGAGAACAACAGGTTCACGAAGGGCGTTTTCTGCGGCATTGTTCGTCGGGGAGACCGCTGGCTCACCGACGAAGGTGAGCCAGTGGTCGAGTCCACCTTCGATCTTCCCGAGGAGTGTTGCCACTGGTTCGTCGGTCACTGACCGCTCAACGAGCGATCTGAGGCCGTCCTGACACGCTCGATGCATCTGTGCTCTCGCACGAGGATCTGGGTCGGTCTCCAGCCACGACTGGAGACCGACGAACATCTGCTTGAGATACCGGTACACCGGTTCTGCCTCCTCGTGGTCACTAGCAACGTCTTCAGCCTCCCGGAGAAGATGTGCCCAGCACCGCTGAAGCGTACTGCTGAACGCTGGATACGCCGTCCACCCATCACAGATGACCGTTCCCGCGAAGTCCTCGCCAAGGACTTCCGCGGGAACATCACTCCCACGACTCTCTCTGACCGCGTACAGCGTATGCTCGTCCGTCCGAAACGTCCAGATCCACGCTTGGTCACCGTCACGCTTGATGCCGGTTTCGTCAACGTGGACGATTTCAGCCTCCTGAATCTCTCGACGGATCTGCTCGTACTCACAGCGACCGGCGCGCGCAGCGCGCTCGGTCGCGTGCCACGCGGATGCACCTGAGAGTTCGAGTCCGTGAAGTTGCTCGAAGCGGTCCGTGATTTTCCGGTAGGGAAGGCGGTGATCGTACCGTGACAGGGCAGATTGCGCGATGACGTTCACCCCGAACTGCCCCTCATCGGGGCAGTCGGGGTGAGTCGCAACCGTCTCAGTTCCACAGGAGTCGCATTGGTAGCGGTGTCGGTTGTACTGGGTGACTTCTGGTGGCTGTGGATCCGGGACTTCCTCGACGAGTCGGGGGCTGACGCCCACCGACTCGTCGAAGTGGTCGCCACACTCGGGACAACAGTCAGAGGTGACCTCGATTTCTTCATCAGGATCGGGCGGAGAGCGCCACTCCGGGTTGTGACCGTCCTTTCGACCGGGAGTACCACCATCAGTTCGGACATCGTCGTCTTCGTCGTCCTGCGAGGTCGGGGACTCGTCGGTCCCCGACCGTCGCTTACTGGGTGGAGTGTGTGGATTCTCGTACTTCCGGAGACGTGTTTCGAGTTCTTCGATCCGCTCTTGCTGCTCTTCGATCCGCTCTTGCTGCTCTTCGATCCGTTCGTTCTGTTCCTCGATCCGCTTGTCCTTCTGGGCAATCTTCTCTTCCAGCTCGTCGATTCGCTCCTCCATCTGGAGAAACCGCGAGAGGAGTTCGTCCTTGGAGAGATCGTCCCAGCTCATCGATTCCACCTCGAAACGACGACAGCAGGGCCGACGGGATGGTCTCCGGGCAGCGGAGACCATCCCTGAGAATGTAGACTGACTCCCTGCTGACAGACCATGTATCTGTCACAGGCCACCACCTACGAGACAGTGACGAAATCAGACGGGGCTAAACACGTACCAGATACCGAAATGTGACTCACGCTCAACGACTGTGTATCCTTGCGCTGTGAGTGCATCATCGCGGTACTGTTCTGCGAAGAACTGCTGTGGGATGCGTCGTAGTCCGAAGCGTCGATCCGATGTATACTCAACGTCGACGATTGTCTCGCCGTTTTGGCGACTAATCGTTGCTGTATACGTCGCCCATGGCTGATTGTTCGCCATGATCTCCAACTCGACTCGGTGGATTCCACCTGGTGTATCTTCCGTCTGTGTCTGGACGGTCACCACAGCAGATCGGAGGCCGAATAGATACGAGGTGCGGTATTGTACTGTGTCGCCTTCGTCTGATACCTTGTCTGCAATTCCCCACTGGAACGCGAGCACCGGCGGTGTCGGGCCAGTAAACGCCTCGACAACGGTCTCGAGATCAGCATCAGTTCGGAGTTGAACTGTCCCACGAGACTGCAGAATCGGAGCGCGAGCAACGACGAGTAACCCAACTGCGACGATGACCGCTGGCAGCAGTGATGTCATCAAGTATGTCCCAAGGAACAGCGACACTGCGATCACGACAACAAGAGCACTCAGAGGGCGTTCACGGTCGAGGTATCGGTTTGCAACCGTGACCGCCTCCTGTGGGCGTTCAATGTCGTTTATGTAGGGCATGTAGAAACATCCTTGCAGGATACAGTTAGCTCTAATGATGATTTCCACATTCCTTGTGGATGGGTTTGGTGCGTGTAGTTCAGTCCTGCTAACTGACCTATGTGTCATCGCTCAGTGACGAGATCGACGGCTTAGAACAGCGGTATGAGTTTACCCCGAAGTCTCGACAGCCGGCACAGCGTGATCCCGTGAGAGCATCTCATTGTTGTTGACGACTCGACGAAGTTCTTCGTATGGATTGCGTCCCTGCTGGCGCCATGTCGCCAGCAGGGACAAGATCGTCTCGTGAACGAACATACCTCGATCGTTACGAAGTGTCCCGATGATTTTCCGGAGAACGACTGGTTCACGAAGTGCGTTCTCAGCTGCGTTGTTCGTCTGGGAGACCGCTGGCTCACCGACGAAGGTGAGCCAGTGGTCGATCCCTCCTTCGATCTTCCCGAGTAGTGTTGCCACTGCCTCGTCGGTTACTGACCGCTCAACGAGCGATCTAAGCCCGTTCTGGCATGATCGGTGCATCTGTGCTCTCTCACGAGGACTCGGGTCGGTCTCCAGCCACGACTGGAGACCGACGAACATCTGTTTGAGATACCGGTGAACCGGCTCTGCCTCCTCGTGGTCACTAGCAATGTCCTCGGCTTCCCGGAGAAGATGTGCCCAGCACCGCTGAAGATTACTGGTGAACGCTGGATACGCCGTCCACCCATCGCAGATGACCGTTCCCGCGAAGTCCTCGCCGAGGACTTCCGCGGGGACATCGCTCCCACGACTCTCTCTTACGGCGTACAGCGTGTGCTCTCCCGTCCGAAACGTCCAGATCCATGCTTGCTCACCCTCGCGTTTGATACCAGTTTCGTCGACGTGAACGATCTCTGCTTGCTGAATCTGTCTTCGAATCTGTTCATATTCGCAGCGACCGGCGCGCGCAGCGCGCTCGGTCGCGTGCCATGCGGACGCGCCTGAGAGTTCTAACCCGTGCAGTTGCTCGAAGCGATCAGCGATTTTCCGGTAGGGAAGGCGGTGATCGTACCGAGAAAGTGCTGCTTGGGAGATGACGTTCACCCCGAACTGCCCCTCATCGGGGCAGTCGGGGTGTTTAGCAACAGTTTCTGTTCCACAAGAGTCGCACTGGTAGCAGTGGCGATTGTACTGGGTGACTTCAGGAGGCTGCGGATCAGGAACCTCCTCGACGAGTCGGGGGCTGACGCCCACCGACTCGTCGAAGTGTTCGCCACATTCGGGACAACAGTCACGGGTGACTTTGATCTCTTTGTCGGGACCAGCTGTTACACGCCACTCTGGATCATGGCCGTCCTTCCGTCCAGGAGTGCCGCCGTCGGTTCGAACATTCTCGTCTTCGTCGTCCTGCGAGGTCGGGGACTCGTCAGTCCCCGACCGTCGCTTACTGGGCGGTGTATGCGGATTTTCGTATTTGCGAAGACGTGTTTCGAGTTCTTCTATCCGCTCGTCCTTCTGGTCAAGTTGCTCTTGCAACTGATCGATCTTCTTGTCCTTCCGCTTGTTTTCTTGCTCAAGTTCTTCGACCCGCTGCTCAAGCTGAAGCAACCGAGAAAATAGCTCTTCTTTGGTGAAATCGTCTGCGTTCACAGACTCCACCAACCAGTTATGACAGCAGAGGCAACGGGATGGGCTCCGCTGCGGAGCCCATCCCTGAGAGTCGTATCCGATGTCTGCTGCCTGTTCATGTCGCGTCCGTTGAACGCTTCCTACGAGACAGTACCGAAATCAGCTCGGGCTAAACACATACTCGAAACCAATTCGACTCGGGTCACCCGGTGTATCTGGTTCGGCTACCTCATACTCGACGGTGACGTGTAGCACCCAGTTCGTGCGGTGCTGTTGGAGTCGAAACTCGCCAACCGTCACGCTCTCGTCGAGCAGGTCGAACCAGAGCGATTCCTGTTCGGGATCGATCTGGAGCGGAATCCAGAAAGCGTTCCCACGTCCGGCCTGTGGAACGCGCCAGCAGAACTCGTGTGTACGTTCGTCGGAATGGTCGAGGGTGAACCCACGGTTCGTGAACCGAACCGGGTGGTCGTCGGCCAACTCCGACGCGTTGTACGTATCCCGAAGTTTCGGGACGTAGTTCTTGAGCGCATCCTTCGCATAGGACGTGAGCGTGTACGGCGTGACGATATCGTTGACCGCCGTCTGCGTCTCCACACCACTCTCGAAGGTGTCCGAGAGTGCACGACGGTAGGTCGCCACGGTACGCTCAAGGCGTTGCTCTTTGCCCGTAGTGGGCGGGGCGAGCGTGGCTTCGAGCGTTTTCGTGGCGGTCGTCGTCACAACTACGAGTACGGCACCGTGAGTTATAAACGAAACGGAAATAGTGCAGATATGTGTGCGCTACATAAAGATAGAGATCGACGACGAGGAACAGTACGAACGACTGAGCGAGATAAAGGACTCGCACGGAATGACGTGGAAAGGGGTCTTACTCCGAGGTGCGAAGGGGTTGGATTCCGACGGGCCGTTGAGCGAGGACTGACTAACCGAGTGACGCGCTTCCTCCACGCCCTAAAGGGCGTGGTATCCGCGCTGTGGTATCTATGAGTGGGAGTTCCGCGGTGCCTACCTCTCGTCGCCGACGAGAGGTCCCCCTGCGCCCGCGGGTAGTGGCTAGATCACGGTCTACGAGCGTGTCATAGAAAGCGTCACGTACGAAGCAGCAGGGTGCGGAAAGTGTGTCCAGCACAACCGCGACCCTGCAAGACGTTGCTTCGGTCGATGAGTTTTTGAATGCAGCGGCTACGGAAACAGTTCCGCTGTTTGAGTATCTTGAGTTCGAGTTTCTACTGGAGTACGACGTGTTCGCCCCCGCTCGCCGGGGGCGAACACGAGTTCACCAGCCACCTGATCTCTTTCGCGCCTTTCTCCATTGCTACTACAAGAACATCTACGGAACACGCCCAGTCACGCGAGAACTCCAGCACGGCCTTGTCTGGTACTACTGCGGACTCGACAAACCGCCATCGAGAGACACCATTGACCGGTTTCTCACTGATCTCGAACACATTATCAACGATGTCTTCGACAGGCTCGTCGAGCAGGCCGCCGTCCGCGGCCTGCTCGACTCGACGTACTCTATCGATTCGACGCACATCGAGGCGATCCAGTACAACGACGCTGCCTCATGGAACTACGATCCAACAGCCGAAGAGTACTACTACGGCTTCGGCTGTACGATCGTTTCAACCGGTGCAAAGATCCCGATAGCAGCGGAGTTCACACAGGCCAAACAAGCAGACCAAGAGACGGCGATGCGCGTCACGGGTGACGCGCTCGCCGTCGATACACCGATCTGGATGCTTGGAGACAGCGCCTACGACATCCTCGATTGGCACGACTACCTGCTGACCGCAGGAGTCGTGCCAATCGCTCCGTACAACCCGCGAAACACTGACGACCCGAAAGACATCGAGTACAGGGTCGAAGACCGCATTGAGGAACACAGCGAGGACGTTCAGCTGAAACGATCCATCTTGGACGAGACGTTCAACAACCGGACAGGAATCGAACGAACCAACGACGCAGTCAAGGACTGCGGCCTCGGGCACGTCCGCGCCCGAGGCCGCGTCCACGCACGAACAGAAGTGTTCGTTGCGCTATGTCTTCGGATCGTCATTGCAATCACCAACTACGAGCGAGGACACGATCCAGGACGTGAGATGCTCAAGCTATGAGTTGGATTCTATGACACGCTCACAGAGTTCAAAGGATGACTGCCTACCGCTTTCGCATCAAATTCGATCCGGATCCTACGTCGCTGTGGCGGGATATCGTCGTCGGCGCAGACAGAACGATCACCGAGTTGCAGTCGTTGATCAACCCCGCAGTCGGACTTGATCAGGGCCATCTTTGGTTCGTTGGAGAGGATGAGGACTACTGGGACAGTGCTGTCAAATACCAGTGTCCGCAGGAATACGAGGAGTCACTCAATGGCGACCCACTGTTGCGTACCGAGCGGATCGAGAACGCTGGAGACGTGACGATCGGCGAGATGACCCGCCAACTCGGGCTTGAACAGTACGATCGAATATGCTATCTGTATGACTACGGCGATGAGTGGCGGTTCTACGCCATTTTGAAAGAGGTCCTCAGCGACGAGTCGAGTGACAAAGAGCCGGACATCGTGAAAGAGAAAGGCGATCCAATCAATGACCAGTACGATCCGCCGGAAACCGGTGAGAGCGGTTCTCCCCTTCCTGAACCACTTTATTCAGTGCTCCCCGAAACCGCTGTCCCTGTTGCGGATCTTCGTGAGCTGGAAGAGCGCGATCATGTCGTCCACGTCATTCCGCTACTTAGTCTCGAAACTGGGTTTGGGGCAGTCTGCGAGCGATTCGCAATTCAGCTTGAGAACACGGGGTACGTCATCGAAAACTTTCAGCCGGGATGGCAGATAGTTGAGGAAGTTGATGGAGTAGAACAGACTGAGGAAGAACTTCTAGCAGCCCTTGCGGACGCAGTGCGTGAGTGGCACGCTGAAATCGCGGAGATCTCTGGTGCAGTGACGGGACAGCATTTCGACGAGGAGACTGTCGAAGCGATGCATGTCGAACTGGAAGTAGAACTCGAACGCAAAGGGTACGACCATCTTTAAGGATCATTTCGATGTGAGAATTAGGTACGGAATCTGATTCTGTTCAGATCTCGTACTCGAGCGCGTGCGCGAGAAACACGACGTCATTCAGGTCTTCTGATTTGAGATCCGAAACTGTGGATCGCCGCCGAGAAAAATCTATACAGCTGTATTTGGTTTATGAAATGTGATTTTGCACGCTCAAGTACCCGAGACTACCGAGATCAACCGCGAGAGCTGTTTTCATATTTACTTGGTCAAATACCAGTTTAACCAAGGGAACTTACTAGGGTCGACACTGTACCCCACATACGAATGTTTGGATCAACGGATCGACGGGCTACACGCGGGGGCACAACCGTCCACGAGGCCATCGAGAGCTACCTGCGTTATAAGATCAACGCCGACGGCTCGAAGACAACCATGCGCTCACCACTGCGTGAGTTCGCCGACCACTGTCGAGACGAGCGTGACCTCAAGTTCGTCGACGAGCTCACACCCCACGATGTCCGCAGTTACCATCCGTTCTAGTTTAGCAGAGTGTACCGTCGTCTGATTAGATATCGTTGTAACTACCAGTCAGAGAAATCCGGTGGATAGTGTGACTTACTCCCCACCGGATTCAGTGATTGTTGATCGGATTCAAAGAGCGTTTCCCTCCGATGAGTTGCGCGAGCGCGCTCGCGCAACGAATCTCGTCGAGCGTGAACGGAAATTCGACGCTGTTGCGCTGTTCTACACGCTTTCACTTGGCTTCGCTGCTGGGTCAGACCGATCTGTACAGGCTTTTCTCGAACGATTCGTCGAAATGTCCGACTGCGATGAACTCTCCTATGCAACCTTCCACGGGTGGTTCTCTCCACCGTTCGTTGCACTCCTTCGAGAGATTCTCGATGATGCCATCGAGAATCTCGATACCAGAAATGCCGACCTTAGCGGACGTCTCGAACGCTTTCGAGACGTCCTCATTGCCGATGGGAGCATTGTTTCTCTCTATCAAGACGCCGCGGATGTGTACGCTGCGACCGGTGACGATCAGGCCGGTCTGAAACTTCACCTAACAGAATCACTCTCAACTGGCCTTCCAACACGGTACCGAACAACTGACGCTAAAACCCAAGAACGGAGCCAGCTACCCACCGGCGAGTGGGTAGCTGGCGCACTTGTCTTGCTCGATCTCGGTTTCTACGACTTCTGGTTGTTCGACCGCATCGACCAGAATAACGGCTGGTTCGTCTCCCGTGTGAAAGACGACGCAAACTTCGAGATCGTCGAAGAGCTCCGGACGTGGCGGGGGAACAGTATCCCGCTCGAAGGAGAGTCGCTGCAGGACGTCCTTGACGACCTGCAGCGACAGGAAATCGATGTTCGCATCACCCTCTCGTTCGAGCGAAAGCGAGGGTCGTGCACCAGCACGACCCGAACGTTCCGACTGGTCGGTGTTTGGAACGAGGATACTGAAGAGTACCATCTCTATTTGACAAATCTCTCGAAAGACGACTATAGTGCGCCCGATATCGCACAGCTCTATCGGGCGCGCTGGGAAATAGAATTATTGTTCAAAGAACTGAAATCACGCTTCGGACTTGACGAAATCAACACGACCGATCCGTACATCATCGAAGCTCTGGTCATCATGGCCGCAATCTCACTGCTGATGAGCCGTGTTATCGTCGATGAACTCCGGAAACTGGACGTGAAACAACGGGAAAGCGCCGACGACGCCACAGCGTCGTCGCCGCAACTTCCTCGTCGACGATGTTCTCACGCTGTCGAACGCCATTCACACCTGATTCAGTTGTACGTGATGCTCGATTTAGGGTACGAACTTCCGGATTTAGATGAGTTGTTGCTGTGGGCTTCACGTGATCCAAATCCGCATCGACCGCGGTTACGTGAGCAGGTTGAGTCAGGCGAGTTCTGGTAACGAACTCGCCTGACGACCGGGGAAGCACCTGTGTCGATAGCGGCAGCGCTGGAACGGCGACGCACTCACGGCTGTGAGTGCGCCGCCTCGAAGGTATCACACAACAAATCAGCGACTGCCTGCTCCAGCGAACCCAGTCTCCTGAGCTAATCCGCCTCAATTCGGTATAGTCTCCGCTGAGATCCTGCTTCACTCCGTCACTAAACTAGAACAGATGCCGCAGTTACAGCGAGCACCTCTACGACCGCGTCGTAATCGACGAGGACCTGGCGGCTTCAACCTCTCACAACTACTTCGCCTATGTCCGGGCCTTTCTCTCCTGGTCGGTGCGAGAACAACACCTCGAGTCGAACCCGGCAAATACGAACACCGCGATGGACCCGCTGCCAGAGGACGATGGGAAACGCAAGCGCCAGTACTGGAGCGCCGAGGACCGCGAGACGTTGCTCGAGTACGCCACCAAGCGTGTGGACATGGCTCTCGAGGGAACCATCCGGACCGACGCCGAGACAGCCTTCCGTGACCGGGCGATCGTCGTCATGCTCGACGGGACAGGGGCGCGTGGTGCTGAGTTGTTCGCTGATCCGAAAGACGACAAGCGTAACGGCCTCCAGTGGAAGGACGTCGATTTCGACGAACGGCTGATCGAAGTCTACGGCAAGTCCCGTGAGTACGAACAGGCCCCGTTTCCTGCGAGTGTCCACGATGTCCTCAAGCGATGGTACCGGGTGCAAGAGCCGATGACCGAGGCATGGCCCGTCTTTCCGACCGGTCACTACAGCTCGAAAAAGCGCACGCTCGAGGATGCACTCGGCGAGAAGGCAGTCTCTCGGGCCCTCGAGGATAGAGGTGACGCCGGGAAGACCGAGGTGCTTGACCGTCTACACCGCGAGCACGAGGTACCGCCGCCGTCGATCTCGAAAGAGGGCGTTCGCCGGCTGTTGAAACGGTTCACCGACGAAGCTGGGATCGATCCAGATGGGGAGTACGACTATCTTACCTTGCACGGCGCTCGCCGAGCACTCGGACGCGACCTCTATACCAGCGGGATGTCCGAAAAGGCTCAGGAAGCGTTACGACACAACTCAATTGAGACTACCCACGAGGCCTACGCCGACGTCAAGATGAAGGATGTCTCCGATTCGATTGATGACGTGCGTGGGTGAGAACGAACTCGAGTTACTTCCTGATATCCGGAATGATTCTGCGGTGTTTGCTGATGAACTACTCGATGATAATTAATAAACGGCGGTGGGGCAGAAGTCTTCACAATCTCTGTACGTGCCGATCTTGGTTCTACGGATGATCAAATTTTCCACTGCTGATCTACTGATTAATATCCTCCGCGCTCTCGACGATCAACGGTGAGATCTCCCACTTGAGACTTTTCTAATAAACGACAATATTGAGGGAGGACAATATGGATCTGACACGGCTTGACCACGTGGACAAATCCGATCTCGAGAAAACAAGAAACGTATATGATGTCTGGGTAAGACCCCCAGAAAAAGACCAGTTGACAGAGTACGAAGGGCAACAATCGGGTCAAAAACTTGTCCTGTCACAAAGTGATTGAAAAACTTTCATGCATTTTCAACACGGAACAAAAGGAACCACGATGATTATTCGATACCCCATCAAAGCCTAACATAGTGATGACCGAAAATGAATTTGAAACTGCTGAAGATATAACTGGTGTTAATCATGCAGAGACCGTTTTGGATGTGGGTCGTGATCCTACTGAACGAGAAGTTAGGTCCGCTTTTAAAGAGAAGTCTATGGGCAGCGATGGAGAAGAATACTGGAAATTAGTGAAAGCACGTGAGATTGCAATAGCTAAAGGAGTTATAAACGGTACCGCAACATATAAAATATTACGTCAAAATCCGCGTGTAGATGATATCTATTCATTGGCGCAAGCAGAAAAGTTGTTGCAGGCTCAGAAAATGTCGCCGGGACAAGTTGGTTCTAGTAGATACAATAGAATTATACGTAAGACTCATAAATACATTCAGAATCGTCTTGAAGACCTCATGGAGAGGGGTGAATCCTCAATTGATTCACAGACTGTTCAAGCAATAGAGATCTGCTATCATTCACTTCGCTTTCAAGATCTTGAAAAAGGAAAGAGATGGGTTATTGGAGATCAATCCAAATCCGATGAAAATGAGTTAATAACTGGATGGAAATATAGTCTGGATCTAAATGATAACTCTGAATATTACACAAATCAACAAGAAGACCTGATTATAATGGTCACCCCGATTAAATCAGAATCGAAAAGCGGATATGAGGTTTCTGTTACACGAGATGGGGTACAACTTACTTCAAAAATCCACTCTCGATATGGGAATGCTAAACGTCAAGTGAGACGTTGGATGGTTGAGGGCGTGAGTTAACCAGTTACCAGTTCATTTTCTAATTCTCCCCATATTAATTAGAATTGTTTTACATTTGTTGGGTTTAGGACCTGTTCGTGGTCCTGCTGGAGAACCTGTGGCTTGTGCTGCGATGGGCGGTCGTCGCCCGTCCGCGATGGGGCGAGCGCGACCTGCCCAAGCAGTTTACGTTCACGACGTTCTGTGATTGGATTCCCCACGAACTGGAAGCAGAATTTGCCCGGCGGTGGGAGATCGAGATGAACGGTGTTGGCGTGTCCGACGCATACGCCTCGGGCCAGCGATTCGCCAGCAGCAGCACCCCTTAGAATTAGCTGAAGAACCGTTCTCATCACAGTCTCTGCTTCTTTGAGACTGACGCCTCAGTTCACTCAGCTACTGCCCCGAGGTTGAACGGCCCACGCCGATTCAACTCCATTCCAGAATCTTCGATCGGGAAGTACCGACAATAGTAGAATAAGTGCGCTATTAGGGATTGGGACAATTCGCTATGCTGAACCGAACTCTAACGAATTTAGGGTTGGATTTGTGTATGAAACATCACAACTAAGGTGAGTGGACTTATCGGGTCATAAAGGGTCGCGCCACATGGTACTCTACATGGATCAGAATGATGACGGCGACGTGAGAGTGATGTTCGAACGAGATATGATCTATGTTCGTGATACAGATCGAGGACTCCTGTTTTCAGCGAATGGGTTCGAAGATGAAGATGGGTGGGTAATCAAAACTGGGCCTATCGGTGAGGAACGGGAAAAGACAATAGAAGTGGAGACTCGAGAACAAGCTCTCGAAAAATATTTCATTTGGTCAGTCGGGGCTTGTGAGTTTAATGAAGAGAATAGTTAAACTATAGATCTGTGACACTATTCACTTGACTGTAACTTTGAGGATTCAGTGATGACGGACTACTTGGTAGGCCTCGCAAAGCACCAGATCATCAGCAGGGATTTGATTGCTGTTCCGTACAGACATTCACAAACGAAATTCATAATAAGTGATTAAGAGCGCTCATGAAAAACATCATGACAGTAACTTCTCCCAAGTACTATACGGATATCCTGATTGTCCCAATACAGAACTGATGGTTGAAACCGAAAATCTTGACCATCCTGCAGTTGAAGTTACATTACCTGTTGATCGTGAGCACCACCAGTATGAGGTGCCACAGCATACAACGCTGTTTTTTTGGACGACGCTTGCTGCAGGCACTCCAGAACGACTTCCGCAGATCCAGTCACCATTGGGAAGTTGTCTATTCAACGAGATATGTAATTCGCGCGAGCAAATGACGTGGTCCGTTTCAATTAATGGTGAGTCAGTTCCGCTTCTTACTGATGAGCGTGTCATAGAAAGCGTCACGTACGAAGCAGCAGGGTGCGGAAAGTGTGTCCAGCACAACCGCGACCCTGCAAGACGTTGCTTCGGTCGATGAGTTTTTGAATGCAGCGGCTACGGAAACAGTTCCGCTGTTTGAGTATCTTGAGTTCGAGTTTCTACTGGAGTACGACGTGTTCGCCCCCGCTCGCCGGGGGCGAACACGAGTTCACCAGCCACCTGATCTCTTTCGCGCCTTTCTCCATTGCTACTACAAGAACATCTACGGAACACGCCCAGTCACGCGAGAACTCCAGCACGGCCTTGTCTGGTACTACTGCGGACTCGACAAACCGCCATCGAGAGACACCATTGACCGGTTTCTCACTGATCTCGAACACATTATCAACGATGTCTTCGACAGGCTCGTCGAGCAGGCCGCCGTCCGCGGCCTGCTCGACTCGACGTACTCTATCGATTCGACGCACATCGAGGCGATCCAGTACAACGACGCTGCCTCATGGAACTACGATCCAACAGCCGAAGAGTACTACTACGGCTTCGGCTGTACGATCGTTTCAACCGGTGCAAAGATCCCGATAGCAGCGGAGTTCACACAGGCCAAACAAGCAGACCAAGAGACGGCGATGCGCGTCACGGGTGACGCGCTCGCCGTCGATACACCGATCTGGATGCTTGGAGACAGCGCCTACGACATCCTCGATTGGCACGACTACCTGCTGACCGCAGGAGTCGTGCCAATCGCTCCGTACAACCCGCGAAACACTGACGACCCGAAAGACATCGAGTACAGGGTCGAAGACCGCATTGAGGAACACAGCGAGGACGTTCAGCTGAAACGATCCATCTTGGACGAGACGTTCAACAACCGGACAGGAATCGAACGAACCAACGACGCAGTCAAGGACTGCGGCCTCGGGCACGTCCGCGCCCGAGGCCGCGTCCACGCACGAACAGAAGTGTTCGTTGCGCTATGTCTTCGGATCGTCATTGCAATCACCAACTACGAGCGAGGACACGATCCAGGACGTGAGATGCTCAAGCTATGAGTTGGATTCTATGACACGCTCTACTGATTCCTATTACAGGTGCGATGGATACACAGGACTTGCATGGTGGATTGCACTTGGATCTGTAGACTTACCAGCTACAGTCTGTGTGGAGTTCGAAACGACCGGTACCCAACCCACAGTTCAGGGACACCCGCTCGTTTTCTGGACAGACCGAGGCGAAATGCTCCAGTGGGGAACAACAACTGAGAGTACGGTCGACCTCATCCCGTCTGACTCTCCGCCTAGTACGTTTCCAACTCGTCAGGAACAACTGTGGGAACGACTCACAGTATACAAACCACGGGATGGTATTGAGTGATCAACATCGATCTGTCCAAGAGAATCAGTGGAGTGCGAAATGACGATATTGACGGCTGAATCCCTGGGTTGCGTCGCAAAACCGTTTAGACTGCTCACCAGCCCTCTGGACCTTGACTACATTGTAGACTGCGACAGCGAGCGTAGTCTCTCGGAACTGGCTTGTCTCAGTCTGTGAGAACTGAAGGTACCTCCAGAACGCCTTACCTTCGAGCCGACCTACTGCTAACCATGGCAGATAGAGACGAAGAGCGTGAGGAACGCATCAAGATGGAGATAATCGTCGATGCCTACACTCAAGGCGAGCAGGCCGTGGGCTGGATAACCTATCTGGAGGAGACCATGGACTTTCCCTTTGAAGCGCAGTGTATCGAAGAGCACGAGGTATCTCCGCTAAAGGAAGGCGAAACAGTGAGCGTGCTCGGGATGCCCTCGGTAGAGCCGTCGCTCCGTCAGCAGTTCGTAACCATCGAGTGGAACGACAGAGAACTCGGAGTCCCACTGAAACAACTCGAACCTCTCGAAGCCAGCGATGATACTGAACAGGCAGTCGCCGACTGGCACTACTGGCTCAACCGATAACGAGTGATGAAAAAAGTTGTACTGCCTCAGCAAGCCTTACTCACAGGGAGTACCACGTCTCGGTAATGAGGGTCTCGCGTCGCAAAGCCATCTCGAACTCGCTCGTTTGTTTCAGTGTAGTTGAATAACCACCAACTCTCAGAACGCTTCTTGAGTCATCTTGGTGAACGCCTTCATAGCACGCCCGGCGGTCGAATATCGTCGAGCGATAGCCAGCAAACCCAAGTACGGCGTCGGTCGTAGACGTTTGTAGTTGCATGCGCCTGACGTTCGATGATGGAACGCTGCTACTCGAGGACGCCCCCGACAGTGCTCCCTACGCAGAGTGGGATGACCGCGTCGATGAGTATCGAGCGCAAGCCTATCGCTATCACGACCTCCATCAGTGGGCAACTCCCTCCAGTCGCGACCAGCAGACTCTCGCACAGGCCACGATGGCTAGCGAACCCCTTGAAGACGATGCCAGAGCCTACAGTGACCTTGCCCTCTCACCTGCCGTCGCGATCGAACCTCGAGGCTACCAGCAAGCCGCCCTCGAGGCCTGGATCGATCACGACCGCCGGGGGAGTGTCGTCCTCCCGACCGGCAGTGGGAAAACTTTCCTCGCGATCCAGGCGATCGCCGACGCTGACGTCAGTACGCTCGTGGTTGTCCCCACAATCGATCTGCTCAACCAGTGGCATGCGACGCTCACCAACGCCTTCGGAGACCAACTTCCCGACGACGTTGGCGTTCTTGGTGGGGGAAGCCACACGATCACGGACGTGACGGTGACGACCTACGATTCCGCCTATCGGTACATCAACGAGTACGGCGACCGGTTCGGTCTGCTGGTCGTCGACGAGGTCCATCACTTGCCTGCCCCGACCTACCAGCAGATTCCCGAGATGACGATCGCGCCCTATCGGCTCGGATTGACTGCCACCTACGAACGAGCTGACGACCAACACGAGGTCCTCGACGAGTTACTTGGTCCCGTCGTCTACAAGGAAGATGTCGACGAACTCACCGGCGAGTACCTCAGCGATTACGAGACGATTCACCTCGAGGTTGAGCTCACCACCGACGAGCGCAATCAGTACGAAGAGGAATACCAGCTATATCGCGACTACGTCGACTCCCACGACTTCGACATCTGGAAGGAACGGGGCTACCAAGAGTTCCTCAAGCGCAGTTCCTACGATCCACAGGGGCGACGAGCCCTAGTCGCCAAACAGCGGGCCGAAGAGATCGCTCGAACTGCTGAGAAAAAGCTCGAAACCCTGGATAACCTCCTGAAACGCCACTACGACGACCGGACGATCATCTTCACAGCGAATAATGACTTCGCCTACGAGATTTCCCAGGAGTTCATCATCCCGTGTATTACTCACCAAACGGCTACCGAGGAACGCACAGACCTTCTCGACAGATTCCGGACCGGGGAGTACTCGATGCTCGTGACCTCACAGGTCCTCGACGAGGGTATCGACGTACCGGCGGCGAACGTCGGGATCATCCTCTCGGGAAGTGCCTCGAAACGCCAGTACGCCCAGCGGCTTGGGCGGATCCTTCGCCCGACTGACGACCGCCAGCCAGCACGCCTCTACGAGATCATCGCGGCCAATACCAAGGAAACGTATGTCTCTCAACACCGTCGCCAAGGGGTAGGAACCGATGCTGACAGCTGATCTCGCTCGCTCGCGCACGCGAAACGGATCTGTTGAGCCACTGTTTACGGCCCTGCCGAGTCTCGATACCGAGAGACGGCTCAGCAACTCATCGACATCTTCGAAGACCACATAGGTGAACCCAAAGGTGACCTCGAGGAGACGATCGACCAACTGACGATCGACGATACCGACTACAAGATCGTCCAAGGGCTGGCGAAGCTCCTTACGGATGAGTGCGAGTTCGAGACGGTGGCTGCGGCTGATCCTCAGGAAATCCGTCAGGCGTTGTTCGCGAAAGCCAACGAGTCGTATCCGATCGTCCGACAGCCCACCCTTGGAGATGACACTCAGCGCCTCGAGGTCTACAGTGTCGTCGCTGACCAGCTTGGACTTAGTCTCGAAGAGTGTTACCGAGGGATGTACGCCGATCTCGAGGACAACAAGCTGCTGGTGCGATTTGGCGATCTGTGCGTTGACGAATACACCGATGAGGGCCGTTCGTCAACGACCCGCCTGACCGGGGATAGCGAGGAGACATACGCTGAGGACACGATCAGCGTTGACTGGCTTCTCACGCGGTACAACCTCGCGCTGGCTCAGGCGGTCCTGTACGACGCAACTCAGATGCGGATCCGTGTGTGGGACCACTTCAACACGGTGTTCAGCTACGTCAAGTTGTTCGGGTTGATGCACCGGATCTATCCAATCGATGAAACCGGCGAGCGGGTCGAGTCGACAGATATCGCTGCAGGCTACGAGGCAATTCTGGATGGGCCTGCGTCGTTGTTCTCGAAATCCCGGAAGTACGGTATTCGGATGGCGAATTTCCTGCCAGCACTGCCGCTGTGTGACCGCTGGGAGATGACGGCAGAAGTCCTCGATGGGGACGGAGGATCGACAAACAATGAATCACTGACGTTTAAACTCGACCAGACCGATGGATTGTCCTCTCACTACAGCGCCCAGGACGAGTTCGACAGCGATCTTGAACGAACACTGGCCCAGAAGTGGGAACGGGCGACCACCGACTGGGAGTTACGTCGCGAGGACGACGTGCTGGATTTGGGTGCCGAGGTGATGATCCCCGACTTCGCAGTTGAGCATCCAGACGGGCGACGGGCGATTCTCGAGATCGTGGGCTTCTGGACGCCCGAGTACCTCAAGGAGAAGCTCGCGAAGATCGAGGCCGCCGAGCTTGACAATCTCTTGATCGCGGTTTCTGATCGACTCGAGTGTTCGGCGACCGATATCGAGAAGGTGAGCGATCAGGTGCTGTGGTTCAAGTCCGGGATTCATGTCTACGATGTTGTTGATCTTGCAGAGGAGTATGCTCTCGAGACAGATGGACAAAAGCTCCATTCAGATTAACCGTACGCGAGAAAGTTGGCATATTTCACACGCTAACACACAGTGAAGGTCATGCATTGGCGCACTTGAACTCGGCGGGCAGCGTGACGATCACCGCTGTCTGTGGTTCGGTTTCGACTTTCTGGATCGTGTAGCGCACGGACTCCGTGTTCACCGAGAGATTGCGCTCGTTTTTGACAATCAAGAAACCAAAGACCCTGCTACTCTAGACGTGTTTGAGACACAGCCTGATCGATTGCGTGTTCGAATGGGTCGCTGTCGGGAGAGATCTTCGATGCGGAACTCGCTATAGCGCTCGATAGCGATGCCTTCGTCGAGGGGAGGAGAAGTCTTGAGCGTGGTAGCGGGTTTTGAGGATTGAAACTCACTCCATTAGTAAGTTCCACCGGAAATTTTTATATAGTATATTCAATAAGTGTTCTGTGTGTTCAACTCCCATGGTGAATGAACCATGCAAAATACAGACACTATGAGTGGCTTGGTCCAACTGATCGACGCAGTATCAGTCCTCCCGCAACCCGAGCCACATCCGCCTACTAGGTCCCAAGACGGACTGGTCGAGCAGACGCCCTTCGACGAGACTCGCTCTCGGAGCCCTCGAGGTGAGGTGAGTGACCGAACTGAAGCGGCCCCCGTTAGTATGGCTCTCGAGGCGCTGTTCGAAACATTCCATGCAGACCATTCCACCAATGACTACCAATTCACCGCGTAAGTCGCCAGATGCGTCGACTGAATGCCCTGATTTGCTGGCTGGGTTCCGACAAGCGTGTAGGCGAGTCGTGCCGGCAGTGACCTCACTCACAGTCTGGCTGGCCTTCATCGCCCTCGCTTCCGGATCAGCAGCTGCCCAGTCGAATGTGGGTGACGTCTACTGTGGAACCGGTGTCGAGACCGGCATTGGCATCGTCTTCGGAGCTGTTGCTGGTCTCGGTCTTCCAGCAACGGGATTCTACGTCGGTCGAGCTGGCCTCTCGTACATGCGTGCCGGTGGGAATCCCGAAAAGAAGAATCAGGCCAAAGAGAGACTCGTGATGTCGGGTATTGGGTTCGGGATCATCGTCCTCGCGCTGATCTCACCTGAACTGATTGACAAGGTTGGAAGTCAGATGGGATTCGGCTTCTCAGACTGTGTCAAACCGTTCTGACCCACCAGAGCAGAGCCTGCGATTGCCTGAATCCCAATGACCACACCACGTGCGATCAACGCCGCCCTCATGCTTCTCGTCGCAAGCGGAGGCGCTGTGTTCTTGGCGGTCGGTGTCGCTGTTGCCGAGCCGAATCCAAGTTCGGACACATCGATTCCTGCGGATGGGCCAGATTACGGCGTGAACGAGACACGGTTCCCACTGTTATGGTCGGACGACCTCGATCAGCAAAACCGCTCGAGTGACGAGTTCGAAGAGACGGTTTCCTCTGCACCAGAGTTTTCGACCCGGCTTGCAGGGTCGACAGACGTCCCGTTCGAGAAGCCAATCGAAGACGTCGAGAGGTGGAACAGCGGTGATCTCCAGGACTTTGATCCTGGCGGCGAGAAAACCTCTGTCTATCCCGAACGGGCACACCTCGAGGATGGGCTCTACATTCGGGATGCATACACGAGCATCGTTGCAGTCCAGCCGTCGACGGTGCTGCACTCGGGGAACACCTCGACGCGGTACATCACGCCAGACGGCGAGGTCCTTGCGATCGCCGATTACCGGGTCCGTGTCCCAGACGATGACACGAGCGGCTCGGTTCGCCATTATTGGTCGATTGCAGACACTGCCGTTGACACGGTTGTCCTACAGACAGAGAGCTGGACACTCGATGCTGATCATGGCCATCGCTCCACGCTCGAGTACAGGAGACTATCGGGAGCGCAGAATCTGACCGTTGAAGCGACAGTTACCGCTCGCCTTCGGCATGAAACCCGGACGTGCACTGACTACAATAGCACGATCGGCTCCTGTGAGGGTTCGTGGGAGACAGAGGTCGACTATCCAACAGAACAGGTAACAGCAACTGATTCACGCCATGCAGTTGTCTCGCAGATTGACGACAGAGGCGGGAAGCGCGTTACGTTCGAAAACGATCCAACACACACTGGTGTCGTCATCCACCCTGGAACTCGGTGGGCTGCAATCGATGTTGGCAGTGATGCGCGCTTGCGTGGAAACTGGCGGTTCTATTCGGCGGGAGTAGATGGCTGGCAGACGATGGTGTCTCGGACGGAAACAGAGACGACTCGGACGAATTCGTCTGTTCGTCCAGCACAGCTCCACGCTATCCCCACGCAGAAACGGCCGGATATGCCGAGCAAGGCAACAGAGGATGCTGAGCCGCCGTTAGTGATCGAAGAGGCGTGGGGGAGCAAACACGCTGGCCCGTCCCTCTCGAGTGCAATCGCCATTCCGACGGTTGACAATTATACGAATGCGACATCGATCGCCGTTCGATCAGAGACGCTTCCAGCAGCCACCTTCGACGAGGTGACCGTCCACGGGATCGTTCGTGGCCAGTCAGAGACGATTTCGGTCCCCGACAACGGAACCGTTCGTGACACAACTCTCGAGTTGATCGTTCTCGAGGCGAACTCGTCGGGAATACTCGTTCAGGCAACCGTCACGGAGACAACGACCGGTGATCCGGTCACGACTGGGCGAGTCGAAATCGGCAATCAATCGGCTACGCTGAACGCGAGTGGAATGGCTGTCCTTGAACTCGAGAAGCGGTCGTCGTCGCTCATCGATGGCCAGTACGTTCCCGCAGACTGGTGGCGTGCAGACCAGCTGTACTCAGCAGCCGAGGATCGGGTGACGGTTCCCCCGAACTACCCCGCGTTTCAGAAGCTTGTTCAGTTGCTTCTGGTGACGCTGCTCTGGTTCCTCCCGGTTGCTCTGGCTGTCTACGGCTTTGACTACCTGACTGGCGGTGCGGTCCTTGGACTACGAGACTATCCATGACAGAAAACACCAATCGAGATGACAGCGGTATCGCTCGCCGAGCAGTCCTTGCCAGCTTGGGTCTAAGTACAGCTGCCCTTGCTGGCTGTACGTCGGGGACGTCCACAGACCCATCGAACACCAGTAACAGTACGGATGGCAACGGAATTAGTGCGGAAGGGAGTGACGTCTTCACCTCTGTCGAGATGGGTGATGCCAACCTCGAGATCGAAGTTACCGATGATGTGTCGGTAGAGTTCATCAACCTCATCGATCCGAACGGCGAGTTGTTCGACCAACAGCGTCTCGCAAGCGGTGAGACCACGACATCGTTCGAAGTTCTCGGTCGCGATCAGGACAGTATCCTCACTGGGGACTACGAACTGATTGCTCTCGATGGAGGCGAGCAGGTCGATACGACGACACTCACGCTTGAGGCGGAGTGTACGATTACGGATGTGCTGTGGGCAGTAGAGAACCCCGACATGGAGTGGGACAAGAATTCGCCTGTCTGGGATGAGTACGCAGCGGTCGTTATTGAGAATACAGGCACGATTCCGTCGTTACTCACCGAACTTCAGTGGAAGGGTTCACCAGTTGCCCGACTACTGTCGAAGGAATCGCAGTCATACTACCACGAGACACACTTGCCGCCGGGAAAGACTACAGTCTACTCTAAGGGATCTGTCTATGCGACAGATGGTGCAGTACACTCGCTAGACTGTGATGAACTCGGTACGGAACCAATGACTGTCACAGCTCATGTCCAAGTCGGATCAAACCCCTCGTACACCCAGCAAATCAAGTACGGAGATAGTCAGTCATGTGAGCTTACTATCGTTGATGGTAGCTCTGATGAACCCATATCTAGCGGGGGTGAGAATTAGATGGCGTGGTTGCAAGAGGAGGTTGAGAACGCAATTAAGAACGTCATTGAGGATTTCACTGATGCTCTTCTCAGCCTTGTCAATGATATCTATGAAGCGATTCTAGAACCTATTGTCGGTGTTCCTGCTCCAGAATCGGACTCTGAATATATGGTCATCGGATCCCCAGACAACGCGCCATGGGAGAGCTTGTACCAGGACGTATACCTTTCATATATTCTCCCACTTTCCATCATGATGATAGTTATCGCCTTTGCTTTCGTTGGTCTCCGGTCGGGCTCCATGAGCGAGTACCGGCGAAAACAGCTCCTACGACGGCTTGGGCTTGTATTTATGGGTACCTTCGTCTGGTTCCCACTGGTATCGATCCCGCTGCAGTTCTTCGACGCAGTAGGTATGACGATCGCTCCAACTGATGAAATGTCTGCGGGGCTCGGTGGCCTTATTCGGTCCTCTCTTGGTGGAACATTTGCTATTCTAGCAATGGTCGTCGTATCGAACTTCTTTTTGGTCGTTGCAGGGTTCGTCGTCGCTTTCCGGTGGATCGCTCTCTATGTGCTAACACCGATTATGCCGCTATTGGGTGTCCTCTGGTCGATGGAGGTGTGGCCATTTAGTCCAGCGGCAAACATGGCGCGTCGTGCTTCAGGCATCTATCCTGGATTAGTGCTTGCTGGGATTCCACCAGCGATCCTCTTCCGGATTGGATGGGAGGTTGGTGGTCTCGAGACTTCTGTGAAAGGGCTCTTCTCCTTGTTTATCGGATTGACGCTGATCCCTGCGGCGATTATCGCGATGGTCATGACCGTCTACTGGAGTAGCCCAGCGATGCGGACGATCGCCCAGAAAGGGGCTACTGCAACGAATCCTGCAGCGGCCAAAGCTGGCGCTGCAAAGGCAAAACGGACCTCTGGAAAAGCTGTCCGTGGAGCCCGAAACGTCCACCGTGGATACGCAGATAACCAGGTCGGCCCCGTAACGAGGAGCGGCCAGACGACACTCGGGACCGGCGACTCGAAAGCGTACAAGCTTGGATCCTCGGCTCGCTCAACGAAGGATCACGCCGGCCGCTACAATAACTTGCGGAAGTCGAAGACAGGACGGATGCGCGATAAGGCCGCTGATGACGCTCGCAAAGCTACACAGAAGGCGTCGACTCGAGCGAAGCGTGGGCTCAAAAACACGAAAGAGAAGGTCTCAAGGTGGTGAGTTTGATGAGTACGAACACTGAGGATCACGAGTATAATGCGCGAAAGATCCACCAGTCATTAGGTGGCACAACGGCCTTTTTCCAGGGCTATACGATCGGCGAACTCATGCTGTTTCTCGCAGTCGCGTTCGTCACGGTCGTTGTAGCGACGTTCGTCCCATCAGAACTGACAATCCCGGTGCTGGGATTCGGACTTATGCTTACGACGCTGCTGTTCTTGCTCCATAAGGTCAAGCCCGGATATTTGTGGCTCACCGAGTGGCTCGCTGCTCGTCTTAGCTGGGCGATCAAGAACAAGGAGTACACGCACGGCGGCGACGACAATAGTGAGGTACGGTATCTGACTCGCCTCCAGCGAGTGTACCCGCATGCCATCGAACGAACGGATGGCGCACTCGTTGGGGCGATGAAAGTCGAGCCCGCGAACATGGCTCTTGAGGACGACGACGCGTGGGCGAAGGCTGTTCAGTCACTCTCGGAGTTCGCCAACTCGACTGTCGACTTTCCAGTGAAGATCTACGTCACTAGCCGCGAGGTCGATGACGACGAGATCGTCCGTGCACATCAGAACCGACTTGCTGACGCTGATGTTCGCTCACGCCCCGTGTTGAAACGGCTGCTCGAGAAATACGTTGCGGCGAATACGACTGACAACGGTGAAATCGACTCTGAGACGACCACGATCCGCGAGTACTACCTCATCACCGCGGTGAACGACGATGATATCGAGCACTTCGATAAAACGGACGACAGTGTCCTCGCCTATCTTGCTGACCTTCCTGCTATTGGACGGCTCTTCGGTCGGTTCCAAACTGACGACCTGACCAACGCCGAGCGAGAGCAATTCAAAGAAGAACACCTCGAGTCACGACTCACACAACTCCGTCGTGGTGGGTCGTCGCTCTATCGGTGTTCGATCAGCCCCGTCGATGCCTACGATCTCGCTCGGATCACGAAGGAGTACTGGACGTGCCATCCCGAAGAGTACGCCGATATCACGAATGCACTCGGGACGTTCCCAGTCGTTTCCCACGGGATAAGCGACGGTGTCCCAGCAACGCCCGATCCCGATGATGTCCTCGATGCGATGGATGAGCACGACAGTCCGTCAGATACGGCTTCGAGCGATCATAGAGAAAATACCGTTGTCGAAGACACTGTCGTCGATCCATCGGTTCCGTCTGATGATCAACTGCCAGACACGTCGACGATGCACCAGTCGATGATTGCGCCGTCGACGGTCGACTGGGAAACGACTTACGCAGTGATCAACGACGAGACGTACGTTCGCACGTTCTGGATTGAACAGTTCCCCGAAGAACCCCCGGATGGCCTTCTCGAGCGACTGTTACTCGACACGGAGTTGCAGACCGACATCAGCATCCATCTCGATCCGTTCGATAGCCAGTCGGCTCAGGACATGATGGCAGACTGGATCTCGGATTTGAAGATCAACCAGCACGACTCGAATAGCCTCAAATCCGAGGATCTCCAGGCAGACATCGATCAGGCGAAGTATATGCGGTCGCTCGTCCGCGCGAACAAAGCATCGTTCTATCGCGGTGGTGTGTTCATTCGCCTCGCCGCTGATAGTCAACAGGAACTCGATAATCACACGACGCGCCTGCGGTCGATCATCAAGGATGCGCCGGCGAATTGTACGCTCAAGGTTGCGAGTCGCTGGCAGGAACGCGGGCTCGCAACAGTGTCACCGCTTGGCGCGAACGAACTTGGCCGTGACCGCATGTCGACGCTGACGAACCAAGCCGTCGGCGCGATGTTCCCGTTCTCGTCGAACTACCTGATGATGGACGAGGGTATCGAGTACGGCTATCACGGCCACAACAGCTCTCCAATCCGGATCAACCCGTGGGCGCTCGAGACGGGTCACAGTGAACTCGTCGTCGGAATGCCAGGCGCTGGGAAGACGTTCGGCGACATCATGCGCCACCTTCGGATGATGAAACGCCGCACCGATACCATGCTCGTTCTCGTCGATCCAGTTGGTGGCTTCCGCGGGATCGCAGACGCGCTGAACGCAAAGACGATCACTGTCGGTGGCGATACGAAGCTCAACCCACTCGAAATCCGCGAGACGCCCCAACACGTCCTCGACTCTAGTGACGGGATTTCGCCCCTTTCAGCGAAGAAAGACGAGGTCTACGCTGTCCTCGAGAACTTCCTCGACGCTCGCGATATCGAACTCGGAACCGAGACGGGCGTCCTCTCATACGTCATCGACGAAGCCTACCGGCAAGCCATCTGTTCTAGTTTAGTGACGGAGTGAAGCAGGATCTCAGCGGAGACTATACCGAATTGAGGCGGATTAGCTCAGGAGACTGGGTTCGCTGGAGCAGGCAGTCGCTGATTTGTTGTGTGATACCTTCGAGGCGGCGCACTCACAGCCGTGAGTGCGTCGCCGTTCCAGCGCTGCCGCTATCGACACAGGTGCTTCCCCGGTCGTCAGGCGAGTTCGTTACCAGAACTCGCCTGACTCAACCTGCTCACGTAACCGCGGTCGATGCGGATTTGGATCACGTGAAGCCCACAGCAACAACTCATCTAAATCCGGAAGTTCGTACCCTAAATCGAGCATCACGTACAACTGAATCAGGTGTGAATGGCGTTCGACAGCGTGAGAACATCGTCGACGAGGAAGTTGCGGCGACGACGCTGTGGCGTCGTCGGCGCTTTCCCGTTGTTTCACGTCCAGTTTCCGGAGTTCATCGACGATAACACGGCTCATCAGCAGTGAGATTGCGGCCATGATGACCAGAGCTTCGATGATGTACGGATCGGTCGTGTTGATTTCGTCAAGTCCGAAGCGTGATTTCAGTTCTTTGAACAATAATTCTATTTCCCAGCGCGCCCGATAGAGCTGTGCGATATCGGGCGCACTATAGTCGTCTTTCGAGAGATTTGTCAAATAGAGATGGTACTCTTCAGTATCCTCGTTCCAAACACCGACCAGTCGGAACGTTCGGGTCGTGCTGGTGCACGACCCTCGCTTTCGCTCGAACGAGAGGGTGATGCGAACATCGATTTCCTGTCGCTGCAGGTCGTCAAGGACGTCCTGCAGCGACTCTCCTTCGAGCGGGATACTGTTCCCCCGCCACGTCCGGAGCTCTTCGACGATCTCGAAGTTTGCGTCGTCTTTCACACGGGAGACGAACCAGCCGTTATTCTGGTCGATGCGGTCGAACAACCAGAAGTCGTAGAAACCGAGATCGAGCAAGACAAGTGCGCCAGCTACCCACTCGCCGGTGGGTAGCTGGCTCCGTTCTTGGGTTTTAGCGTCAGTTGTTCGGTACCGTGTTGGAAGGCCAGTTGAGAGTGATTCTGTTAGGTGAAGTTTCAGACCGGCCTGATCGTCACCGGTCGCAGCGTACACATCCGCGGCGTCTTGATAGAGAGAAACAATGCTCCCATCGGCAATGAGGACGTCTCGAAAGCGTTCGAGACGTCCGCTAAGGTCGGCATTTCTGGTATCGAGATTCTCGATGGCATCATCGAGAATCTCTCGAAGGAGTGCAACGAACGGTGGAGAGAACCACCCGTGGAAGGTTGCATAGGAGAGTTCATCGCAGTCGGACATTTCGACGAATCGTTCGAGAAAAGCCTGTACAGATCGGTCTGACCCAGCAGCGAAGCCAAGTGAAAGCGTGTAGAACAGCGCAACAGCGTCGAATTTCCGTTCACGCTCGACGAGATTCGTTGCGCGAGCGCGCTCGCGCAACTCATCGGAGGGAAACGCTCTTTGAATCCGATCAACAATCACTGAATCCGGTGGGGAGTAAGTCACACTATCCACCGGATTTCTCTGACTGGTAGTTACAACGATATCTAATCAGACGACGGTACACTCTGCTAAACTAGAACGGATGACCGGCAAGCAGGGATCGTCGAGGACGATGTCTCGACGCACACATCGGCGAATTCACCGACAATGCAGGATGTCCATCGGATCCTCTGTGATATCGCTGAGAACCCGGACGAGCACAATATCGCGAAATCTGACTCCGCTCGCGAGCGTGCCGCACAGTATGCAGATGAACTCGCGATTGCGTTCCAGCCATTCCGTGAGGGCGGCTCCTACGAAAACCTCTCTCACCACTCCGAGATCGATATCCTCGAGGGCGACAACAAGGTCGTCTATATTGACCTCGGTCAGATCGAAGGGAGTGCATCGGGGATCGATCGCCAGACGTTCCTGATGCAACTGCTGCTGTCAACGATCTACCAGCAGGCGAAAAACACTCAGCGAAACGTCGAACTCGCGATCGACGAAGCCCACTATCTCTTCGAGGATCAAGCGAATCTCGATTTCCTCGAGACAGCGTTCCGGCACCAACGCCATGCAGGGCTTCGGATGGTGTTACTCTCTCAGACGGCCCAGGAATTCTACGAAACTGAGCAGGCGGAGAAGATCATCGGCATGTGCCCGATCAAGGTCCTCCACAAACTCCCCGAACTGGATGATCGGACAGCGGACAAGATCGGCCTCACGGAAGAGCAGCGCCGGTACGTCAGAGGTGCCGACGCCGGCAACGAAGACCTTGGCTACAGTCAGGCACTCGTTCGCGTCGAAGAACACGGAACGTACCCGCTGCATATCGTTGCTGACGACTTCGAGAAACGGGTTATCGACTACGAGCCCGAGGACCAGGCCTTCATCGAGCAGGCGATTCGCGACGAGCCTGCAGAGTTGCTCACCTTCGAAGAGTTCGTCGAGAACGAAGCCCAGCGCAACGCGCTTGCAACGCGTCTCGATCTCAGTGCAGATGCGGTCAGACAGCTTCTCGAGGCAGATCTCACGAAAGAGGAGGTTCTCGATGCAGTCGTCGAGCATTCCCTCGAGACAGACGGTGAGAAATCGTCTGTCCGGCCTGATGGTGGAGAATCGAGGGAGTCAGCTACTGCAGAGGATACGACTGAAACCAAGTGTGGTACGAAAGACCATGACTAGGCTCAACCAAATCAAGACGATCATAGACTCGTCGCCACGGTACGAGGCGACGCAACTCAACTTCGGAGAGCACGATTCGTTCGTCCAACGGCAAGCGGATACGCCAGGCACGCTGCTTCGGATCCGACCCTACAAAGAGAACAACGGTATCGCGGATGGGGCTGGAGTCCTCCAGTCGGTCCACGATGTGACGACGAACTTCCGTGGGAAGAATACGAGTGACCATCACTCGTTCGAGGTCTGGTTCGACGAAGGCAAAATCAAGTTCTACATGCACGCTGCCACCGAGGCAGCTGCGGACAAGTTCCGCCGTCGTGTCGGGAACAACTACGCCAACAGTGAGGTCTTCCCTGTCGAGGAGGGCTATGCGTTCCCCGTCATCGACGCTGATGAGTACGTTGCCGGCGCGTGGCTCGAGATGGAGAAGATCCCTTACTATCCGATCCGCCATCACAACAGTGAGGGCTTCGAGACGGATCCCTACGGCGAGATTACGAGCGAGATGCTGTCACTCGATGAGAGTACCGTCGTTACGCAGGTCGTCTTCCGACCTGCGAAACAGTCGTGGACTGACGGCGACCGGTTCAAGCACAATAGCGTCGACGAACTCGCGCACGCGCTTCGTCAAGGGACATCCGTCGGCTGGCTCAATCCCCGCACGCGACCGCCAAGCGAGAAGGACAAACAGGCTGCGAAAACCATCGAACAGCAACGTGGACAACAGGCCTTTCACGTGAACATTCGCGTGCTTGCTGCCTCGAGCGAACAGGCCGAAGCCGAGGCCCGTGCTCGTGGCGTCGCGGGGATGTTCAGGAAGTACTACAACGCAATCACTGAGCAGGGCCTCGACGACAAGCCTGTCTGGCATCGCCGAGAGAGCAAACGCGCAACGCGGCTTCGACAGTTCGTTGAGCGAATGCGTGACCGCGAGTGGATCGATCGGCACATGATTATGACCGTCGACGAACTCGCCGGCGTCGCACATATCCCCAATGCGGAGATTGAGACGCCGAATATCGACTGGCGATATACCCGACGTGGTGACCGCGCCCCTGCCGATCTCGGCCAATACGAACAGTCCACCAGTAGCAGCGCTTCCACTGAACACAACGTTACTAACAGAGGATACGATGGTGTTTGATCGATTCTTTGACCGCAGCAAATCCGAAGAGGGTATGGAGACCGAGCCAGCGACACAAGCTACTGGTGACGGTGACTCTCCGCTCGATTCACCACCGGCTCCCCAATCCCAACTCGGCGAGACATACGATATCGATGAGCAGAAGACCAGTTCCATCGGAGGGAAGCAAGCTATCACCGAAACGGCTCAGGAGGGCACTGTTGCAGGACCATTTGTCCGCGAGATGTTCGAGGCAGGTGTCGAGACACCGTCTGCACCACTCTGGATCGGCTACGATAAGGACCCACAGCGCGGCTTCCGTGAAGTTCCGCTCCGCTTTGATTCGCTTTTCCGCCATATCTGGATTACGGGCACCACTGGCTACGGGAAAACCACGGAACTGCTGAATATGATGGTCCAGTGGGCCTACTCCGGCTATGGCTTCACGTACTTCGATCCGAAAGGCCGAGACTCTCGAGAGCTCCTGCGCAAACTCCCTGAACATCGACTCGAGGACGTGGTCTGGATTGAACCCGGTTCGACCACCCATGAGAAGACGATCGGGATGAACTTCCTCGAGGTGCCCGAGTGTGAGACGACCGAAGAACTCGAGAACGAGATCGAAAACCGAGTCGAGAACCTGAAAGCGGTCTTCGACACCTCTGACTACTGGGGCATCAACATGGAGGCGATCACCGAGTCAATGGCTCGGGCGATGATGAAATCGGAGAAACCGTTCTCGATCATCGATATGTACTTCACGTTGCTCAACGCCGAGCGGCGTGAAGACTTCGCCCTCGACGTTGAGGATCCCTACATCAGGGAGTTCTGCCTCGAGATTGCGAATATGGAGGAGGAGACGATCCGTCCCCTCCTGAAACGGATCAAATCGTGGGTCGAGAATTCGGTGATTCGTCGGATCATTGCCCATCGTGAGAGTACGATCGATTTCCGAGACATCATCGACAACGATCGGATCGTCATCGTTCGAACGCCCGTCGAGAATACAGATATCAAGAAGATGGTCACGCTCGGTGTGATGCGCAACCTCTGGAGTGCCATTCAGCACCGGTCGTACGAACGTGATACCGATCCAGACCCCTATTTTGTCCTGTGTGACGAGTTCGACGACATTGCTAGCGACAATCTTGATATCGAGTCAATGCTGGCCCGTGCTCGCTCGATGCGACTATCGGTGACGCTCGCTTCCCAGTACCCCTCGCAGTTCGATGAGGATACGCTGAAAGCGATGCAGAACAACTGTGATAACCTTCTTGCCTTCTCGGTCAACGACGTCGACGACGCCCAACTGCTGATGAAGCGGTTTCAGGGTTACACGGCGGAGGATTTGATCTCGACTGATCAGTACAAGGCCTGGACGAAACTTCCGCTCGAGGGTGGGCGCTATTCTGAGCCGGTCCTCATCAACTCGTTCCCGCCGTATCCACCGCTTCGGTCGACTGAGACTGTCGATGATATCATCGAACAGAGTTTAGAGCGCTACGGAACTGAGCCGCTAACGGACGCAGAGATCCTCCAGAACCTCATCTACAGCGACGCCAATGAAGCCGCCAATCCGACGAAGATACTGGGTGAGACAATGGCCGAAGCGGTTCGAGCGATGCAGCTACGGGAGGGCGTTCGAGACGAGAATGGCTGGGTGGACGTCACCGCCGTCGACGAGGAACTCTTGATCCGCCTCGAGAATAGCCAAGCAGACATCGACTACGAGTACGAGGACCTCCCCGATGTACGTGACGCGTCGCGGTTAATCGAGGTCGAGTTACAGGATGACGACATCGTGACGCGGCTCTCCGACGATGGGGAAACGGCGGTACAGCCCGAAACGGGCGCTGTCGAATCGGCAGGCGGATCCGACCACGATGCGGTGCTTATGGATACCGAGCGGGCACTCACCGAGCGCGGATTCAGCGTCGATGTTCTCGAACAGGATGGGAGCGAACAACCCGACGCCACCGCGACGCACCCAGACCACGACGTCGTGTTCAACATCGAGGCCGAGACGACGACGCCTGACCGGCCTGCAAAAGTCTTGCAGAACCTCACACGAGCGCACGAAGCTGATCGCGTCCCGCTCTTCGTCGTCCGGCCCGGTGACCCCGAGACAGAGTGGGCGACGCGACTCGAGAATATTCTCTCGCCGCCACTCCGAGAGCGAGCAGACGGCACCGAGCAGTTCTATAACTGCGACGAGGTCGTGACCTTCGGCGGTGGGGCGACCGCCCACGGTGGGGTAACCGCCGTTCGCCCCCGGACGGCCGACACGAATCGGACAGTCTGGACGCGTGACGACGGTGAGCGTGTGCTCTCAGACGGTGAAACGGAGTTCGCCCGTGTTCCAGATGAGGGGCCGCTCTCGAAAGACGGCGTCCCGGCCTACTACAGCTACGACCACGAAACCGGGCAGTACACCGTCCACAAACCCGGCGAGACTCGCGTCTACGACTCGAAAGACGAGTTCGAAACGGAGTGGACGCCGATCAAGCGACCGTTCATTCCCGATATCGAACTCCCAGATGCGGACTATTCGCGCGACAGCTACATTGTGCTAGTGCTCCCGGAGGACGGTGCTCCCAAAATATTCCAGCAAGGGGAACTGTATACACTCTCCGAGAACCCAGACGAGGAGGACTTGTGGCCGGACGCCGCCACTAGTGAGCACGCACAGGCTACAATATCGATGGATGCCGATGAGGAGACACCATCGACGGGGTCTAGCCCACCAACGGATGGGTCGGAGGGGATCGATCCGAGTGGTGACGGTATCGAGGCGTTCGCAGCGATGTACATCAGAGAAGCTGATGGAGCGCAAGTCCCAAAGGAAACGCTGTTTCAGGCGTACTCGGCCTGGACTGATCAGCACGATATTGACGGACTAAACGCAGTCTGGTTCAGTCGGAAGCTCGGGAACGTCGTCGAATATGAAAGTGGCCGTGTCAGAAAAAACGGCGATGATTTGGTGACAGTCTACACCGGTATCGACCTGACACCAGGGGGCTCCCAGCTACTTGATCAATGAATTATATCAGAATTATGGGCAAATATGAGTCAAATGAATCATATGAACAACTGGCTCAGAACTCAAATCACAAATCAGGCGCGTATAGTCATCAGGACCTTGGTTTGGGTTTCATACTACACTCTGTTCAGGGTAAAACAAATGTTCAGGGTAAACCCTCCACCCGTGTTCAGGGTAAAAACCGCATCACGGGAGCAGTGTTCAGGGTAAATCCCGGGTCAAAACCAACTAGTATAGAAGGGGTAGCCCCCGTTGGACAGGGTAGCGAACAGCCCACTGGATTTCGGTGTGTTTGTCAGCATCGTGATAGTGGATGCACGATGTCCAACTGGACGCATATTACGAGGTCGATCGATGATGTCTGAGAGTGCTGTCTCGGTACTCCCCGAGGAACTACGTGAGCGCGACCAGTGGGTCTGCTGGAAAGAAGAACCCCGAGATGGGAAGCCGACGAAGATACCAGTGACGCCAGGGAGTGGTGCCTTCGCGTCATCGACGGATCCCGAAACATGGGTGTCGTTCGAGACAGCGTTCGAGTACGCCGGCACGGAGAACGCCGATGGCATCGGCTTCGTCTTTACCGACGACGATCCCATCGTCGGCGTGGATCTGGATGATTGTCGGGATCCCGAAAGCGGCGACGTCGACGACACAGCGCAGGATATCATCGAGCGACTCGATTCCTATACGGAGATCTCTCCATCAGGCACTGGATTTCATGTGCTCATTGAGGGAGAACTCCCAGATGGACGGAACCGCCGTGGCAGTATTGAACTGTACGACACTGCCCGGTTTTTCACTGTGACCGGCGACCATCTCGAGGACATGCCAACTCGCGTTGCACGTCGGCAGGACGCGCTCGTCGCGATCCATCGTGAGTACGTCCAAGATTCTAAGCCGGACTCAGAGTACGAATCTGGGAACCGTCGCACTAGGGACGAGACGGAAACGAGGGACAGTGCAGCCGATACCAACGTCGACCTCGAGGATCAGGAGCTGCTCGAGCGAGCACGGAACGCATCGAACAGTGAGAAATTCGAGCGGTTGTGGCGTGGCTCGACTGCCGGTTACGAGAGTCAGTCGGAAGCAGATATGGCGCTGTGTTGTTTGCTGGCGTTCTGGACTGGCGGGGATCAGCAGCAGATGGACCGGCTCTTCCGCCAATCGGGGCTGCTTCGAGACAAGTGGGACGAAGTCCACTACGCGGATGGCTCTACGTACGGCGAGAAGACCATCGAACGTGCGATTGCGAATACTTCCGAGTTCTACGACCCGGACACTCGAGAGGTGTCAACCGAATCTGTTCTCAGAACGAGCGAGTCGTCGACCACTGCCAGCCGTGACGAATCGGAACGGAATAGGAACCGTGCGTATCTGGTCGAGAAGAACCGACTGTTGACCGACCGTATCGACGAACTGGAGACCACGCTCGAACAGAAAAATGAGCGTATCGATTGCCTCGAGGCAACGATCGACGATCTCAAAGCCGAACTTGCAGAGCGTGACCGAGAGATCGAGCAGACTCGAGAAGAACAAGCCGGGACGACGTCCAACTGTGATACCGCTTCGGAGACAGCCTCTCTGTGGAGACGATTATTCGGCGATAGTTCGAAATAGCAATCGTTGGGAAGATCGTTTCCTCAATTCAGAGTAAGCTATGATAGGGACACCCGATTCGGTCACTACGCGTGCGGGTTTAATACTGTCAGTTATGTCAAATATTGATGGTATTGGCAGAGTTGTGCTGAATACAGCGCGCGAATTGACCACAGTACCCATGGTTGGAGATGAACTATTGCGTCGGTAGATACCGGCAAAGATTTGTTCACTTTGAAGGCACAAATCGGATGAGCATACTGTGTGGGAATGGCCCAAATTTTAGTCTTCGGTAGACTCTACCTCATTATCAAGAGTTCCGGAATGGGTTGATCTCTCAAAGACGTCGTCGAAATTGATCCAGTAGTTCGCAAGGCCGGATATCGAACCGATCAACAAAATGTACGACCTTCTGAAGTACGCAGTAGACAATTCTTCAATCACCCTAGCCAGTGAGTTGGCGTGAGCGATTCTCACCGGGATGATTTAGAGAAGAAACTAATCGACATCTAAAAAGTGGATTACACAAAGGATCTTTGAACCTTCTCTCTCCTTTACTTTCACTATGGTGGCGGAATTTTGATACTGGTGGGTATTCAACTGGGCTACAAGTTCATAGCATGGTTCGGAGAGTATTCTTTAGCTTCCACTACGAGAGAGACAAGTGGCGAGTCAACCCGGTTAGAAATGCGTGGGTGACGCAGGGGAGAGAAGCCGCTGGTTTTGAGGATGCTGCGGACTGGGAGGAAGTCAAGAAGCAAAGCGAGGAAGAGATCAAGAACTGGATAGACGACCAGCTACACGGTACCTCAGTAACAGCGGTTCTGATCGGTAACGAAACCGCGGGCCGGAAATACGTCAACTACGAGATTAAGGAGAGCGTCAGGCAGGGTAACGGAATAATCGGCATCAAGATACACCGGTTGAAAGACAAGGACGACGGTCAGGATTTCCAAGGCGCAAACCCGTTGAAGTGTTTTGTCATCGAAACCAAAAGCGGAGTGAAGAAACTCTCTAACGTATTTGAGACGTACGAATGGAAGAGAGATGATGGCTGGGATAACATTGGGGACTGGGTTGAAGATGCCAAACAACAGGCCGACCAGCTCACTGAGGAAGAGAAGAGGTCGGTCAGAGAGATAACTAGCGGAGAGAAGTTTGTGAAGGGCCTTCAATCTGCAGGTAAGATAGGGGGAATCGTCGGGGGAGGCTATCTACTGTACAAATGGCTGCAGACCGCCAATAACGACTCTACTCCTGTTCAGAAGCAGAATGGGCCTGAACTACCGAACAACTCTCAGCAAAACATGGGTGACATCGATGTAGAGTCTATCGGAGAGGATTTAGCTAACTCTGGGATTGACCTCATAAATCAGGACGACGATGACAACGACCGGTTGATCTGAGACCGCTGAACGAACACTTTCCTCCGATTCAGATATTCGCAGAAGTAGCGTGCGAGATACAGAGAATGAAGTCAGCAGACGACAAGAGTTCTATTCAAAAAACCGATTCAGTTGTTGGAATGACCGTGCGTCCTGACCAAGAATGGAATTAAAATTCGTGTTCACCTCCATTAAACTGTTCTTTGATGATTTCCGCATCGGAGTCCATCTCTGAGCGATTTAAGCCCAATCGCGGTCCTTCCAAACGAATTCCGTCTGTTTCTGACCTTGGCAATACGTGAAGATGAACGTGAAATACTTCCTGACCGGCTGATTTCCCGTCTGCTAGCCAAAAGTTGATCCCTTCACTCTCTATTTCTGAAGCTCTGAGCGCCTCAGCTATTTTCATCCCCACCTCAAACAACTCTCCTCCAGTCTCGTATTCCATCTCTGACAGTGAGGCTGCATGTTTTTTTGGTATCACAAGAATATGACCTCTGGCCATTGGCCGAAGAGTCATCATAGCCAAAGTACGGTCATTCTGATAAACAACACTGCTTGGCGCGTCTCCGGATACGATCTTACAAAACTCACAATCTCCCATAGTATTAGTGTTACAGTCAGAGGTCATTATTCGTTCTCCCATTTGTTAATAGGTACCGCCAAAATACATCAAATTTAATAGAGAATATTAAGGGAATTGACTATAATACAACACACAGTTTAGGAAACAACCACAATAGGAAGACAAGCACCGAATATATTAATAGTAGAATGAAAATTGTTCCGTGGAAAAGCGCTAGCGATTTTGAAAGCATCAATTTCGAGATTGAGTCTACACTATACGCAGATGAGTCCATCTCGAACTGGTCCCTATCTTTGTTCCCTGTCCTTGCGTCCTTGTACATAGATCGGTATCTTCGCTCAAGTTTGAGGTAGTATGCGTCCAATGTCCAGAATCCGAAAAGAGGTATAAATGCAACCAAGAGGTGCAGATCTCTAGTCCGAAAAAGAAGGACTACCACAATAAGAGTGGTTGACCAGCCTTTAATTTTAAATGAGTTTTCAGATAAGCGGGTGATAATATCTTGAATGAACTCAAGATCTTTTGTATGAAGGTCGTCGTCGTCGCCCATTACCGGTTAGCAATTTGAGCCGCTTCCTCCACCCAATTCCCTAAATTCTCGCGTCCATTATCACTCACCCAATCATAGGTATTAAAAATAGAAGACAGACTTTCACCTGTGTTCGAATCTTGATATTTTGATAACGGGTTTTTACCACGCCGATCTCTGTTTTCATCTTTATCTCGTATTTTGTGAATCCTAACGCCGACTAATCCCATGTCTTCTTGATAACTTTTTTCAATTTCGTAATTCACCCACTTTCTATCGTATGTTTCGCTGCCAATTAAAACGACCGTCACAGAACAGCCCTTCATATTTCTATTAATCCAGTCTCGAACTGCATCATCTCCATCACGTTTTATTGATTCCCAACTTGCGCCATCAATAAATCCAGATTCGTCAATACTATCATTAACGACATCTGAATTCCGGACCTGACTAGCTCTCCAGATATCGTTATCGTAGTGGAAACTGAAGAACGTCGTTCGTGCCATATGTCCCCATTCAATTAACACCCATTATATTCTTTGGTTAGTTTCGATTGACACGCTAAAGTAGAAACACCTCAGGAGCCACATTCGCGCTCTGTATTCAGCACGACTCTCTGAAGAGATACACTGGTTGGGAGGAATCCCAGCGGTCAATAAGCAGGCTCGACAAACGACTGATTCATTGGTTCCAACACGAAACAAATGTAGCCGTCGTACTGAAACTATCCTCTCTATTCAGCACGCAGTTTCTGCTATCTTCCAGATAGATCAGTCGTCGCTCCGTTACCTACTTGCCCTGTACTTACCGTTCGTCGGGTAGGCTCAGAGTGGTTATGTAAACCGTTCTGTGACCTCCTCGAATGAACAGTACAGCAAGTACAGGGAGGCGTTGAGCACGTCCGATTCTTTGTTCGTCAACGAATAGTCTCCTCACTCCTCACGATCGGATAACCGCTCGGACAACCGATCCAACTTCTCCTGAACAGATTCACGGCGCTCTCGCGTTGCGTCCGGTCGGTACTCCATCGACACGACCTCACTATCCTCGAGCGTCACCGACAGCACGCCACCGTCCGTTCGGGCGGGCTCTGGGAGTCGATCAGCGGGGATATCCACTTGCTCAATCACCTGCTCGTCTTCTTCAAGCAAGATTACGGCAATCTCACCGTCCTCAATTCGATCGACAACGCCAGTGTACGTCCCATCCATCTTTCTCACCCCATAGCAGGAGCGACAGCTCCATCAATTCCACTGGCGACACTACCTGCAGTAAGCTGAGGGGGTGCCAGTGCATTCGTCTCGTCGTCGGAATCAGGTGTCTCCGCAAGGATATCCTCTGGGTCCGTCGAGAACGACTCTCTCGACTCTACGTCGACCGACGTGCCGTCAGTGCGAACCACAATATCGCCGTGGACTCCCGTCCAGTACGTTTTGATCTCTCGGTCGGCAAACCGTTCGAGGACCTCATCGCTTGGGTGCCCGTACTGTGAGTCGTAGGCACTCGAGATGATGGCCGTCTCAGGACCGATGGCGTCTACGAAGGCGTCACTCGAGGAGGTCGATGAGCCGTGATGGCCGGCCTTGTAGATGTCGCTCTCGAGGTCGCTTCCCCACTCGTCGACCAGCCGCTGCTCGACACCAGTATCGACATCGCCGGGCGCTAAATACTGGAAGTCGCCAAACTCGAACGCCAGCACCACACTGTTATCGTTAACATCGCTCCCAGCGTCCCCAGCAGGCGGGTTCATCACCTGGGCAGAAACGTCGCCCTCAAGCGGCAGTTCATCACCGCTTTCGACGATGAGCAGGTCGACGCCGTACTCGTCGACGGTATCGAGATAGTTCTCATAGGTAGCTGAATCCGATGGGACACCCGAATCGTACACGGCTCCAACGCCCTCACCAGTCGTCTCGAAGTGCTCGATCACAGCGGCGTGGCCACCGATGTGGTCGGCGTCGGCATGCGTCGCGACGAGGTGGTCGATCCGATCGATCCCCTGGGCCTCGAGATAGGCGATGACCTCACTGCCGTCCTGTCGCCAGTCGCCAGTATCGATCAGGATCGTCTCATTGGCTGGCGTGATGATGAGAGTCGAATCGCCTTGTCCAACGTCGATGTGGTGAATCTCGAGTTCGCCCTCGACAGCACTCTCGCCGTCTCCATCGCTCTCGTCACCAGTGCCGCCATCTACATCGCCGTCCGACTCAGACTCATCGAGATTGATATCGCCGTAAGCGTGCTCGAGCACGACTTGGCCATTGGCGTCGGCGACCCGAACCACGTCGCCATCGTCTCGCCAGATATTCACGTTGTACCCCCAGTACAGTTCGGTCTCCGTTGAGTCGCCTTCACCGGTCGTTATCCTCACCGTCTCCCCGGACTCGAGGATGAACCCACTTGGAAACGAAAACGGTGAGAGGCCGCCATCGACCTGCCCATCCTCCCGATCTCGGAGTTCAAACCCGGACAAATCGACGGGCTCATCGGCGGTGTTCTCGAGGACAATGTACTCTTCATCGGGCGATACGTCTGCAACGTTCAGTTCGACGACATCGAGGGCATCTCCAACCGACTGCGAGTCGTCGATCGCGTCCTCGGCTCCTTCGGTGCCGCCCGCACATCCTGCAAGAACGACAAGGAGCGTCACGAAGACTACGAGGATCGCTCGGTCCATATCTGTTCATGTCAAAGGAGGCGTTTGAGTGTTCCGTCAGTGGGATAGTACCGTCAACGCCAGACTGGAAGCCACGTCACTGAACGAAGCGTCCGTGATTTCGGTAGAACACCCCACTCTTTTTATCCGAAGCCGCGGCCAACAGCAGCGATGCTCACCAATCGACAGGAGGACCTCCTAATTGCAGTCGCTTTGGCGGAGTTTAGCTACGAGACCGAAGATGTCGATCCCGACCTTGCCAACCATGCGTGGCAACTGGCTGCAGACCGACTCGTCGCGTGGGATGTCACACCGTCTGAGGCCGTCAGAGCACTCAATATTGGAAACCACTGATGCTGACCGACAGTAGTATCGCGCTTTCTACCTCCAGCAACTTGTGGCAGGTAGATACTAATCGCTCCTTCCCTGTACTTGTCATGAGTTTTGTGAGCAGTTCAGAATAAGTCGTGAAAAGCACAGAGAATACTGAAGAAATGATACGGACACCCGACCTCACCCACTCAGGAAACTATTCCTCGAGGTAAGAATTATATCGGTAGCCGCGCAAGATCGAGTATGTCCAATACAGAGTCTCCAGACGGCCCCCCATCCTTTGAGGATGCGTTTCGTGACGATGATGTTGAACAGCGCATCTACGGGACAATCCTTCAGATCCGCGAGCCTGCAACGGCGAGCGCTATCGCAGAACAGGCCGAATGCGACCCCAAGACAGCCCGAAAATATCTGGGCTGGTTCAGTGACCTCGGGATCGTCACGCGTCACGACGGCCATCCGACGACTTACGAGCGCAATGATGCATACTTCCAGTGGCGGCGCATCAATCAGCTCGCTGCTGAGCACACCATCGACGAACTCCAAGAGCACGTCCGCACGCTCACGACACGGATTACAGATTACGAAGAAACGTACGATGCCACAACGCCGGCAGCCGTCGACGCCGTCGATGCTGCAGAGACGAGCGACGAACGGACGATCGACGATGTGTATAGCGACCTTGCCGACTGGGCGACCGCTCGAGATGAGCGCAAGCGCTACGAACGCGCCCGTCAGCAACGTGCTGGCGCTGAGACCGACCAAGCGTCCGGGTAATCCCATCGATGACGCCGCCTGCAGGAGATGGACGTAGCCCCGCGCCTATCGACCGCCCAGTACTCGAGTTTCTTCAGACACGCCTCCAAGCCACAGCGCAGGTCGCTCGAGCGACGATCACGGATTCGAGCGGGCATCTTGAACTCTATGTAACACTCGCACCATCGTACTATCCTGAAACTGTGGGGGAGGCGAGTCTCACTGTTCGCTGGTACACGAACGACGACTTCAAAATCCATTACCGAGAGGTGCATCCAGACCACGCCTGGGAGTGCCGGTGGGACCGGCATCCGAACCCTCACAATACGCGAGACCACTTTCATCCTCCGCCCACTGCCCCGACACCCGGCGAGGACAGTTCGTGGCCAAGCGATCATCGGGATGTACTGCGACTCGTCCTCGATGCCATCGAAGAACGAATCACCAGCTTGTGGGACGAGTAAGCCACAGTGTGGCAGTTTTTCTGCGCCAAAGTGGATTCACCCGCTTCCAACGTTGGCATCTCGTACGTGATCACCGGCCGGGACGATCCTCAGGGCCTCTCGATCAAAGGTGAACTCAAGGAGTACTACGAGAACGAGATCCACTATGGGCGGCTGTATCCGAATTTCGATACGGTCGTCGACAAAGAGCTCGTCTACAAAGACAAAGGCGAGGCCGACAAGCGAACGAACTACTACACGATTACAGTGCGTGGCCGACGCGAACTCGAGGACCGTTGGGAGTGGGAAGATGTACGTGTTTACCCCGAGGTCTCAACAACCGGCACAGTCTGCTCTCGTGAGATCATTTCGTTGTCGTGGACAACCCGCGTAAGTTCCTCGTATGGGTTGCGTCCCTGCTGGCGCCACGTCGCCAGCAGGGACAAGATCGTCTCGTGAACGAACATGCCACGGTCGTTCCGGAGTGTTCCGATGATTTTCCGGAGAACAACAGGTTCACGAAGGGCGTTTTCTGCGGCATTGTTCGTCGGGGAGACCGCTGGCTCACCGACGAAGGTGAGCCAGTGGTCGAGTCCACCTTCGATCTTCCCGAGGAGTGTTGCCACTGGTTCGTCGGTCACTGACCGCTCAACGAGCGATCTGAGGCCGTCCTGACACGCTCGATGCATCTGTGCTCTCGCACGAGGATCTGGGTCGGTCTCCAGCCACGACTGGAGACCGACGAACATCTGCTTGAGATACCGGTACACCGGTTCTGCCTCCTCGTGGTCACTAGCAACGTCTTCAGCCTCCCGGAGAAGATGTGCCCAGCACCGCTGAAGCGTACTGCTGAACGCTGGATACGCCGTCCACCCATCACAGATGACCGTTCCCGCGAAGTCCTCGCCAAGGACTTCCGCGGGAACATCACTCCCACGACTCTCTCTGACCGCGTACAGCGTATGCTCGTCCGTCCGAAACGTCCAGATCCACGCTTGGTCACCGTCACGCTTGATGCCGGTTTCGTCAACGTGGACGATTTCAGCCTCCTGAATCTCTCGACGGATCTGCTCGTACTCACAGCGACCGGCGCGCGCAGCGCGCTCGGTCGCGTGCCACGCGGATGCACCTGAGAGTTCGAGTCCGTGAAGTTGCTCGAAGCGGTCCGTGATTTTCCGGTAGGGAAGGCGGTGATCGTACCGTGACAGGGCAGATTGCGCGATGACGTTCACCCCGAACTGCCCCTCATCGGGGCAGTCGGGGTGAGTCGCAACCGTCTCAGTTCCACAGGAGTCGCATTGGTAGCGGTGTCGGTTGTACTGGGTGACTTCTGGTGGCTGTGGATCCGGGACTTCCTCGACGAGTCGGGGGCTGACGCCCACCGACTCGTCGAAGTGGTCGCCACACTCGGGACAACAGTCAGAGGTGACCTCGATTTCTTCATCAGGATCGGGCGGAGAGCGCCACTCCGGGTTGTGACCGTCCTTTCGACCGGGAGTACCACCATCAGTTCGGACATCGTCGTCTTCGTCGTCCTGCGAGGTCGGGGACTCGTCGGTCCCCGACCGTCGCTTACTGGGTGGAGTGTGTGGATTCTCGTACTTCCGGAGACGTGTTTCGAGTTCTTCGATCCGCTCTTGCTGCTCTTCGATCCGCTCTTGCTGCTCTTCGATCCGTTCGTTCTGTTCCTCGATCCGCTTGTCCTTCTGGGCAATCTTCTCTTCCAGCTCGTCGATTCGCTCCTCCATCTGGAGAAACCGCGAGAGGAGTTCGTCCTTGGAGAGATCGTCCCAGCTCATCGATTCCACCTCGAAACGACGACAGCAGGGCCGACGGGATGGTCTCCGGGCAGCGGAGACCATCCCTGAGAATGTAGACTGACTCCCTGCTGACAGACCATGTATCTGTCACAGGCCACCACCTACGAGACAGTGACGAAATCAGACGGGGCTAAACACGTACGGGAAGATCAGTATGTCGGCGAATTACTCTCGAGTTCGGAGTGAGACGGTTGTGGCCGCTGAGCGTGCGCGTTGAATTGGATTTCTCGAGTGTCGTTTCATCATGGCCACAGTCTCAGGATGTCGTGAATGGAACGAGAATCAGCTAGTGGTATAAAGAACCGACTAGTTGGATCAGCTTACATCTACGTACGTGTGGAATAACAAATATCATCTCGCCTGAATGGCTGGGCCATGGACGACCTTACAGGATTCCAACGCGACCTGCTGTACGTAATCGCAGGTGCTGACCAGCCATCTGGACAGGACGTCAAAGACGAGATCGAGCAGTACTACAGTTCAGAAATCAATCATGGTCGGCTGTATCCTAATCTCGATACGGTTGTGAATAAGGACCTTGTCGAAAAAGGACAACTCGACAGACGCACAAACTATTACGCGATTACAGACGAGGGAGAACAAGCGATCGAAGATCGCCGTGAGTGGAAATCCCAGTACGTCGACTAAATCGAGATCAGAAGTGGTCTGAATTCTTGCTTTGTTCTCTTGAGTCGGGAAGTACAGAACATAGAATTATCATGCAGTGAGACATAGGTCCCTACTATGACAGAGGGAAAAAAGCCGAATGAAGGCATGCTCCCCTGCATGGTATGTGGGGAACCACTGAACTACCTCAATACGCCACATATGGAGACTCACTCCCCCGAGATGCCTCAGAATGTATCTGAGTACCGAGATTGGGTAGCAGAACACTCTGGTCTTGATCGAGATCATCCAGCAGTTGATTCAAACCAGTTACTCAAACCCCAACTCTGGCGGAAAAACAACCACCTTTTCGAAGGCTGGCGGGATTGGGAATAAGAGATCCGAAAAAGCGAGAGGTTTGCAACTGTAGTGTGTGGAGGAGTCACTGAACCAGCTGTGATGGAGTAGATCTCACTGAGCGGCTTGCAATCACCGCTTTCGATAATAGGGTGAAAGCCCCTGGCACGCTCGAGTCCCGCGCCTCGCTGCGCTCCTCACAAGTTGCGGTGCTTGTGTCGGCGGGGTTCCTCGAGCGCGCCAGCCCCTTTTGATCCCACCCACGTGGATTGATCGGGCTGCTGTTGCGTTGGTTACCCCCTTTTGAGTATCGGCCCGCCCCGCTCGCCGCGTGCCGCCCTCCGCGTCGCTCGCGACCGACCATTCCGGGCTGCGGTTCGCTCCTGGCGTCGCTCACCGTTCCGGGCTAAAGTGAATCTGGTCTCGGCGCCAGCATTAAGCGCGTTTTCGGTTGCGCCCCTCGCGGGCTTTCGCGTTCCAGCGCTTGGTGCCGCCTGCGCTGTCGCGCGCCACACCGCGGCGCGCGTTCTCGACGACAGTCGCGCTGGACACGGACCCGCAGTCCGGGCCGGACACGAGAAACGGCTTAAAGCTGGCCGCTCGCTCCGGGCGGGTCGCCGCGCGGTGCTGGTTGGAACACCGCATTCAGGCGCGCTCTCGCTCGCGCCCAGATGGGCGCTCGCGAAGGCGCGAGCGCGAGCGCGCAGATATATCTAGTCGGTCGGTCTCGTCGGAAAACCGCGATGTAGTAGCATCGCGGTGGCAGGCGCGTGAACGCCTTCGGATATACAGCAATGTCTAGTAACAACTCGAGTAGCAAGGCCGTTACGGTCGATGAACAGGCACTCAAACAGGCGGACGAGCAGGCGGTCGATGAAGACGGTTTCCCGGTCGTCGGCGAGACGCCGGAATTCGAGGCAACAGTCGAGCAAGAGGTCCAAGCAAAGGTGGATGCGAACCACCCAGATGGGATCGTCGATACGAGCGATGAGCGGATTCACGGTGCAACCCTCGAGCAGGAAGAGCGCGTTCGAGCACGAGAGGACGAACTCGAACGAATCAGTGCCCAGGCCGAGATAGGAACACAAGAAGGTCGTGCAAAGCGGACACGAACGATCGCTGCGAACCAGAACAAAGCGCGGCGTGTGGAATTCCAGAAACGGGCGGCAAGTGTGGATCCGATGGCGGACCCGGAGCGGGCGGATCCCCGGACAGAACTCACCCAGGAGCAGTTGGCGGCCGTGAACAAGCAGTCGATGCGACTCGCAAAGCAGTTGGATGGCTGGTCTCGAGCAGCGATCAGCCGGCGGTTGAGTGAAGCCGTCGTCGGTGGCCAAGACCTAACGAGTGCGGTCGTCAACGTGTTCGAGGAGCTGCAGACGGCGCCCGGACACGTTATCCCCATCGGAAAACTCGAGGAGGTCTCTCGAAAAGAGGTGAGTATCGAAGGGCGTGTCGAAACCCTGTGGGATCCCTCGCATCCGAGCATCGCACAGGTCGGGCTCATCGCAGACGACAGTGGACAGACACGCGTGACGATCTGGAAGTCCTCAGACGCGCCGTGGATCGAGGAAGGCGAGCAGGTGCGCATTCACAAGGCTGCCCGGAACTGGCACGAGGGCCGTGTCTCACTGGCCGTGACCGGATGGACGACGATTCACTTCCCCGAGCGCGGCTGGTGGTGGGAATAGCCGGGGCGAAGCCCCTTTTTTGCTGGTGAACGCAGTCACCGCCACCTCCCACCACCTCCACGGTCCGGGCTGCTCACGGCCGGTGGCCGCTGCGCTGCCGGGCTTTCGCCACAGCGTGAATCCGTTTCATGACGCTGCCATCACCTAGTAGTAGTTGGTAACACGACTTCTTTATTCAGAAATATGCCTGAAACTGAATCTGGCAATTCAGTCACTACACGTTCGGATGTACCGACTGGATTTATTTCGACCAAAGTCAATTAGACGATATGGAGCCGTCATTTAGACGCGACTCAATCATTTTTATCATTACATATGTGATAGGTGTCATAGCTGTCGGCACTTTTGGAGCGGTTTTGCTCGAACGCACTCCCTCCGTGTTTCTTCGTGATTTACTCACTGACCCTATCTGGCTATTCAACTGTGTGCTACTGATAGTCCTCTGGTTTTTGATGTATCCAAAGCTCCGAAGGAGCTACGAGAGACGAACCAGCTAATTCACTGCTGCTCCGGTAACTACGTGCCCTGTACTGACCGCGAGTTTCACAAAGAGTCCTGAATAAAGGAATCCTGCTACTGCCTACTGATAGAGCAGTTTTTGTGCCCCACGAGTGGGGTGAGGGGCGGTCAGAGTTACACATCGCCCCTCGAGGGTGTCATAGAACTCTTGTCACACCGTGATGATCGTGCTTCCCGGATTGTCTCCGCGTTCATAGTTGGTGATTGCAATAACGAGGCGAAGGCACAGCGCGAGGAACACCTGTGCTCGTGCGTGGACGCGGCCTCGGGCGTGCGTTCGCCCGAGGCCGCAGCCCTTGACTGATTCGTTGGTTCGTTCGACGCCTGTTCGGCGGTTGTACGTCTCGTTTAGCGTCGATTGCTTCAGCTGAACGTCCTCGCTGTGTTGTTCGATGCGGTCTTCGACCCTGTACTCGATGTCCTTCGGGTCATCAGTGTTCCGTGGGTTGTAGGGGGCGACTGGCACGACCCCTGCGGCCAGCAGGTGGTCGTGCCAGTCAAGTGTATCGTAGGCGCTGTCACCAAGCATCCATATCGGTTTAGCGACGGCGAGCGCGTCACGGGTGACGCGCATCGCCGTCTCCTCTGGTGCTTGTTTGCTCTCGGTGAACTCCGCTGCAATCGGGATCTTCGAGCCGGTCGAAACGATCGTGCAGCCGTAGCCGTAGTAGTACTCTTCAGCCGTTGGATCGTAGCATTTCGATGCGTCAGGATCGGCAGGCATCGTTCTCACGTCTGTCGAATCAATCGAGTAGGTCAAGTCGAGCAGGCCGCGCAAGGCGGCCTGCTCGACGAGGTGGTCGAAAATCTTGTCGATGACGTGTTCGAGATCGGTGAGAAAGCGATCGACCGCGTCTCTGGACGGCGGTCGATCGAAGCCACAGCTGAGCCAGACGACTGTGTTGTTCAGTTCTCGTGCAACCGGACGAATGCCGTAGATATCCTTGTAGTAGCAGTGCAGAAACCCACGCATCATTTCGGGTGGTTTGTGAACTCGTGTTCGCCCCGTCTGCGCCGGGGCGAACACGTCGAACTCTTCGAGAAACTCGAAGGAGAGATGCTCAAACAGCGCTAGTGTCTCAGTTTCCACGACATTGAAGAACGTCTCTACCGTAGGATTCTCTTGCAGGGTCGCTGGGCTCATACCACCTCAGCGTTCACCCTGCTCTCTGGTATGAGAACTGTTCTATGACATCCTCATCGCCCCTCGTGAACACCATGACTCTCAGAGAGATCTACCAGACAACGTTCGACGAAGACGTCCAGTCCAACTCGAGCGCCAGTCCGTGCCCCAAATGCAACGGACGGGTGACCACCAACGCAGTCGAAACTCGTTGTGAAGACTGTGGACTCCTTCTCGAACCGCAACAATACCAGACCCAGAAAAGAGTCAATCCCACTTAGATAGAATGCTATTGAGAAAAACTACACAAGTATTGGAACAAGATATTTACTGGAGTAATAACATAGGTTTGGATAATGCCAGAATGTGATGGCTGTGGCTCTCATGTCACCGAGAACTATTTCCGGGTTTTCGCCGTTGATGGTGATCTGCCAGCATGTATCCACTGTGCCAGCAACCGTGAAGCTCGAGAAGCAGGACTCCGCCAGCAATAGCGTCTAAGTGAACTTATTCCCAAGATCTTCTCTACCGGACTGGAACCTGATCAAGACGTGAGGCAATACGACCCAATCAATGACTGATCGAGATTCTGACTTCGAGAAGCTTCGTCCGACCGGCGAAGCGTCGCATATCCCAGATGAGAGACTCAGAGAGTGTACTGAGGGTGAGCCGAATCGACAGCGAGTTGCAACGGCGACGACTGGATATCCAGACACTCCAACGGAAACAGACACTGAGTGTCGCTCCTGTGGCGCACCGATCCCAGCTGGTCAGACCAAATGTCTGTTCTGTCTTACCAATCATCTCGAGGACTCCCCTTCTGAGACAAACGCACCAGCAACAGAGTGGACACTGCTTGGCGTCGTTCACATGCTTGTCGAGTCGTCTACGTTCTACGGTGCCGTCGCGAAAGGCGCGGCCGCTGCGACACTCCTTGCCTCCAGTGCGGCGGAATCAACGGTCGACGACTGTACGATCACCTACGATCTCGAGGACGAGCCTGCAGCCCAATTGACCGATCGGTGGCCTGTACTACCCGCTGCAGTACGGATCTCGTCCACGGACGGTGAGCAACTTCTCGCAGCGGCCCATGATCGAACAGCGTGGACTGACCAATCAGCGGTGGATAGCGACTGCGAACCAACAACCTATCTCTACGACGAGAGTGGATTCGGCATTCGCGATGAGCAGCGACTTGCGACGGTGCTCGACAATGTCGGTGATGATGCGTGGCTAGTTCCTGCAATTGCCCTCCAGCAGGCACCTCAAGAACGTGAACCTGAGCATCAAGATAGTGGCATTCCGACCAAAGAACGCCTCGAGTGCCACCAGTGCGGACGCACAACCGAGCATCGATTCAGCGGTCATGAATCGGTTCCCGACGAAACCTGGACCGGCCACGCAATCTGGGAGTGCCAGGTCTGCGGGACGCCGCGCTATGGACCGAGCCCAGAATGACTTGCTCCGCGTCATGTCTTAACCAACAGACGGCGATGGTGCAGCGTGGCTGTTGGTTAACAGAACGGTCGCCCGTGCTATCGTGTCATGTTTGTCTGCGCCGCGATCGGCTGAGGCGCATTCAATGGACCCACGAAACACACCAGGATACAGACTGCATCGTGCACTCAGTCAACTCAACCATCTCGAGGGCGATCAACTGACTGACGCAGACAGAGAACGAATCGAGACAGCAACGGCGCTCTTGGAGGAAGTGAGCCTTCTCACTCGCTCCCCCATCATCCCAGGCTCTCCATAGACGTTTAAGTCATCCCGAGCCGATTGTGTAGACATGGCCACCGATCTCACCGAACGTGTCCAAGAGATCGCAGAAGCACGAGATGTCGCCGAGTCGGAGATCCTTGAACAGGCTCTGGAACGCGGTGTCGAAGATCTCTGGATCGATCTGGTTCTCTCGCGGTATGTCAACGACGAAATCGATCGGGAAACGGCAATTGACCTCGTTGGGCGAGATCGCGTCAAGCGTGCAGAGCGCGAACTCCAGGTAGTTGAAGACGATATTCAGTGGGGCCTGAGTGCGTGATTGGTACCCTGCACCTCTCCAAAATATATTATCGATACATATACCAATCCTGAGACGAAGACAAGAATTCACCGATTCCGAGAACTCAAGAGCATGTTTCATGGTCCGAAATCATGAAAGTCCATATTCCTAACTCAATTTAGCTTCGTCTTATTTTGCTCTTTGTACGCTATGGACGTAGACAGTGATAAGGACGACAACAAGTCCAAGCGTCCCAAGGACGCGAGCCATTGAGCTCTCAGCTACTGGTGGGATCTCTCGGTGAACCAGTACGAATTCGTCAATCATGAGTCCACCTCCAACGAGAGCGAGGACTGCAAACCACAGCCACATAATTGCGTATCCGAGTTCATCGAGGTGTGTGGTTTTTACAGCATGGCTGAGGAGTCCAATACCAGTCATGATTGGGACGATAAGAAGACTGCGAGTGGGGCTAACCACCAAGATGCCAATACCATAAGTAATTGCCGTAAAATACACGAAAATCGAAAAGAGATGGCGAACGGACTGGAGGAATCTCATAGTTACGGAACTGTTACACATGTTATTAAATACTTTCTCAATAAGAAGATTCGCCACCAATTTCAACAGGTTTCTACACGAGATTTATACTTGAAAAGCTGAAATTGATTCTCGTGGAGTCGGTTTGTGAGACTTTCACAGGGGCTGCTGGTATCCGTTCGTCGATCAGGAAGAGTACGATTCGTCTCTTATCGCCGTCTACGAGGATCCGATAGAAAGTCGACAGAGCCATACAGGATTCTGTTAGATGTCATCTCGTGTATGGTCTTCGGGATCTCCGGAAGTCAACTGTTCGGCGGTGGTCTCGCTGTTGTTGGAACAGTCGTCCTCGCGTTCAGTGGGCGATATGTTTGGCGTGCGACCAGCATCTACAGAGCAGACCACATCTCGACGCTCAACGAAACATCATCTGGAGAACTCGTTCGTATCTCCGGAACGGCTCAACAGGGCGACGCCGATCTCTTGACCGCACCATTTAGTGGCAACGGCTGTCTAACCCTCCGATACGCTGTTGAAGAACGCCGACTGAGTCCGTACTTGCTTCCGTGGTTTGTAACGATACATGAGCTGGCGGGCTCGGACGCGTTCCGTGTCCGTACACCCGAAACTGCAGTTGACATCGTTGAGCCAGCACATACAGTAACACTCAAACGCACTATTGTTGCGACCGTTCCGTCAAGCGATGAGCCACCGGAGCGGATCGCACGATTCGAACAGAACGCCGCTGCAGTCCCAGTGGCGACCCACTGGCGATCACCCCCGTCGCTCTTTCGGCCGATTACAAGGGTTCTTTCGCTTGGGACTCGCCGCTACAGCGAACAACGTGTGATTCCCGGTGACGATGTCACTATCGTCGGCCGCATTACCGAGGCAGGTGACGGCATTGACCCACTCGTCGTCTCTGATCGTCCGGCTGGTTGGACGTTCCTCCGGATGGCCAAGATTTCACTTATCGGGCTCTGTATTGGAATATTCGTCGTTCTACTCGGTCTCGTACTTGTATTATTGTGAACTTTTCACAGGCTCTGTAGCTGATCTCAAAACCGATACAGTCGGGATCGATCTCATCGATCAGCACCAGCAACGACAGTCGTCGAATCACACCCTCGAGTGTGAGTCTCCGAATGCGTTCGCAGTCGATTGGAGGCTAAATCACGTAAAGTATACCGTGGACTACCATGAGCACGGCAGTCGGTGACGTTCATGCTTGGTCGTACAGAATGGCGATCGAAATCGCGTGGGTCGTTCCAACTACCGTCATACTGAGAACAACGCCGATGTACGGGAGAGTAGCCAGCCATCCCGATGCAAGTCCGAACATCACGATGAGCGCGAACAACACGGCACCGTAACCGCGTGACCGCTGCCAGCTCTCTTTCGGCGCGGCACGTAGCGGTTCCACGTGGAGAACGGCGATGGGGAGGAAAAATAGCCGAACGGCAACGAATGCAAGTACCGCGAACGCAGCGATGGCTACAAGTAACGAATTCGGTGTGAAATCCAGATCTATCGCCGAACCCGAGTGCTCGAGGAGAGACAAAATAGCCTGTTGCACGTTCAAGATCAATTCGTCAGACATGGCAGCGTGAGACTGATCCAGTGCGAATCTGCCGAGTGATAATCAATTCGGTGAGAGAAGTCTCAGAAACGCTCGCTGAATCGGGTGTTGGAGTCAGTTTTCGATCACGAATAGAGCCGCCTGAGAGCAATGCCTCTCAGGCGGCGCGTGCTTCGACTCCGGGCAGGGGCCGTCAGATGAGGCGACTGGGAGAACGTATCAGTCCTGGTTTCCCCTGTCGGTATGTGTTTAGCCCGAGCTGATTTCGGTACTGTCTCGTAGGAAGCGTTCAACGGACGCGACATGAACAGGCAGCAGACATCGGATACGACTCTCAGGGATGGGCTCCGCAGCGGAGCCCATCCCGTTGCCTCTGCTGTCATAACTGGTTGGTGGAGTCTGTGAACGCAGACGATTTCACCAAAGAAGAGCTATTTTCTCGGTTGCTTCAGCTTGAGCAGCGGGTCGAAGAACTTGAGCAAGAAAACAAGCGGAAGGACAAGAAGATCGATCAGTTGCAAGAGCAACTTGACCAGAAGGACGAGCGGATAGAAGAACTCGAAACACGTCTTCGCAAATACGAAAATCCGCATACACCGCCCAGTAAGCGACGGTCGGGGACTGACGAGTCCCCGACCTCGCAGGACGACGAAGACGAGAATGTTCGAACCGACGGCGGCACTCCTGGACGGAAGGACGGCCATGATCCAGAGTGGCGTGTAACAGCTGGTCCCGACAAAGAGATCAAAGTCACCCGTGACTGTTGTCCCGAATGTGGCGAACACTTCGACGAGTCGGTGGGCGTCAGCCCCCGACTCGTCGAGGAGGTTCCTGATCCGCAGCCTCCTGAAGTCACCCAGTACAATCGCCACTGCTACCAGTGCGACTCTTGTGGAACAGAAACTGTTGCTAAACACCCCGACTGCCCCGATGAGGGGCAGTTCGGGGTGAACGTCATCTCCCAAGCAGCACTTTCTCGGTACGATCACCGCCTTCCCTACCGGAAAATCGCTGATCGCTTCGAGCAACTGCACGGGTTAGAACTCTCAGGCGCGTCCGCATGGCACGCGACCGAGCGCGCTGCGCGCGCCGGTCGCTGCGAATATGAACAGATTCGAAGACAGATTCAGCAAGCAGAGATCGTTCACGTCGACGAAACTGGTATCAAACGCGAGGGTGAGCAAGCATGGATCTGGACGTTTCGGACGGGAGAGCACACGCTGTACGCCGTAAGAGAGAGTCGTGGGAGCGATGTCCCCGCGGAAGTCCCTCGGCGAGGACTTCGCGGGAACGGTCATCTGCGATGGGTGGACGGCGTATCCAGCGTTCACCAGTAATCTTCAGCGGTGCTGGGCACATCTTCTCCGGGAAGCCGAGGACATTGCTAGTGACCACGAGGAGGCAGAGCCGGTTCACCGGTATCTCAAACAGATGTTCGTCGGTCTCCAGTCGTGGCTGGAGACCGACCCGAGTCCTCGTGAGAGAGCACAGATGCACCGATCATGCCAGAACGGGCTTAGATCGCTCGTTGAGCGGTCAGTAACCGACGAGGCAGTGGCAACACTACTCGGGAAGATCGAAGGAGGGATCGACCACTGGCTCACCTTCGTCGGTGAGCCAGCGGTCTCCCAGACGAACAACGCAGCTGAGAACGCACTTCGTGAACCAGTCGTTCTCCGGAAAATCATCGGGACACTTCGTAACGATCGAGGTATGTTCGTTCACGAGACGATCTTGTCCCTGCTGGCGACATGGCGCCAGCAGGGACGCAATCCATACGAAGAACTTCGTCGAGTCGTCAACAACAATGAGATGCTCTCACGGGATCACGCTGTGCCGGCTGTCGAGACTTCGGGGTAAACTCATACCCCTGTCGTTTTGCGGTGAGTGACGTCGCGACCAGAGCGACTGCCGAAAGCACGACGTGAGTTTCCACGTTGTTCTCCTTGCGTGCGCGGACGCGATCGAGGCCGGTAAAGGACTTCAGCCGAGAGAATACTCGCTCGACACCTGCCCGCAGGTGTCGATGCATTCGTTCCTTAATCGCCTGGAAGATGTAGGTCTCTTCGACGCTGCCGACCTCGACGCCGTACTCTGAGAGTTGCTCTTGTGGTAACCGTTCGAGTGCGTCGTACGGACTGTCGATCTCGTCACCGTGGTTCTTGAACAACTCCTTGATCTCATCGCGGATCGCCTTCAGTGGCGCTGAGCGTCGTGGATTGATCGCCGTCAGCAGCGGACAGTTAAGTTTCTCCTGGGTGAACTCTCGATTGCCTTGGCTGTCGAAGCCCGCATCAGCCAGTGCTGCCTGGAGATCGTCGGTGTCGTACCGCTCATCGAACTCCTCGATGAGCGGTTCGAACGCCGCACAGTCGTTCCTGCTGCCGGTCTCCATCGTGATGGCGACCGGCAGCTCTGCGGCTACGTCCACGACGATGTACACCTTGTACCCGTAGAACTTCCCCTCGTGTTTGCCCCAACTCGCTCCCTCGACCTCACCGTCGTCGATCTCTTCTCGTGTGTTTGCCCAGGCGGCGATGTGCGTGCCGTCGATCACGACGAACTCACCGGCGTGATCGTGATCAGCGAGTAAGTCGCCACACATCGACTGGAGGCAGTCACGGAGTTCATCGGGGTGAAGGTCGTCGAAGGCACGCCAGAGCGACGTCCCGTCCGGGACGTCCTCTGGCTCGTAGTCGAGAGCCTCCCGGAAGGAGTGATTCCGTCGGAGACGGCGTTCGAGGGCGTCGAAGGAGTCGCCCTCGAACTGCCGGAGGACCAGAGCGGCGGCTCGTTCGGGCGGGATCGACTGAATCTCTGAGACAGCAACCGAGAGAAACGTCGCGAGAAGTTCGTCGCGGTAGAGATAGCCCTCTTCGTCGGTATCAACTGGACTGACGTCGGTCGGCTGATCGGTTTCGCGTTGGCTCAGCTGGGCGTCCCGCAGGGACGGCCAGCTGTGGACGTAGACCGTCGTGTTCCGGTGTTCGACAGCGTGGATCTCCTGTTGGTCGGCGAGGTTCCGGAGCGCTCGGTAGCAGCGTCGATCGAGGAGATCGTTGGCTTCGGACGGAGTAAGCCCGGAGGGGCGTCTGAACACGAGATGCTTGAGCGTGGACTTGGTGTCTTCTTTGCGGTGGAAGACGGCGACGCCGTCATCCACCTCGGGTCGCCAGAAGCCGTCATGGGTGGCACGATGGCCGACAACGTGTTTGCTAGCGACGTACTGACCGTTATGGTTCAGGGAGGTGTAGAAGGTGTTTGTCGAGGCAATTTGGTCGATATACCACGCCGGCACGTCGGTGCCGGCGCGGAGCTCGTCTTTGGAGGCGACTTCATCGTGGGTTCGAAGGAACTGACGAACGGTGGCCTTATGCGAAGCGGTGGTGTTCTTACTGGTGTCGGATCTTTGTGTGTACATACCATCGATCCGACTTCTAATCTAGTTAAAGTGACTATTCTAGCTCGTAGTGATATCGCTTGGACATACCTGAGCTAATTTCGAACTCGTGCAACGGGCTACAAAAGCAAGATTCCACCAGTGTAGACAGTGAACCGCCGTGTACGAGCTGCCGTCTCACTCGCACGCGTCATTGTTAGCCACCCAGCAGCGGCGACAATCCCGATTGCAAGAAACTCAAGGCCAGTCGCGTACGCGAATGTGTCGAGCGGCAGGTCGACAAGGGCGTCAAGCGATCGGCTCGTTTCTGTCGTTCCCGTCGGATATAGCGAGTGCGTGATCTGTAGTGTCGACTCCGAAACAGTCGGTTGGACTGGGAGTGGATCTCGCTCTCGAAACACATCAACAAACGTTAACAGACAGCCGGCCGCGAGAAACGGTATCCAGACCGTGGGGTTCGATCGGAGTTCGTAGAGGATCAACGTGACCGCAGGCCGATCATTATTGTCTCGCAATAATTGCTCATCGGGCGAGTAGTCTGTGGACGCATTCGAGTGGCTGTCGTCGCTCGAGTCGGAATCTTTCCTCTCGTTCATGCCGTCTCCTCCAAAGCGATGACGCGGCGTCGATTCGTCAAGTACAGTCGGCCGTCCCCGATAATCGGCGGTGACAGAGGGACTTCTGATGGCTCGTATTCAAACAGTTCCGTACCAGTGCTCACGTCGAACCCGTGAAGTGAATACCCCTGCTCAACGGCATAGACGACGCCGTCGGCGACGACCGGTTGTGTCTCGCCGTGGAACTCTCTCGACCAGCGCACCTCGCCTGTTTCGAGATCGAGAGCATGGAATTCAGTATTACCGTCACTCAACAGCACCGTGTCGTCCGTCACGGCGACCGTCCCCTCAGTTGCGTTCCCGTCAAGATCTCGTTCCCAGACGGAATTACCATCGTTGGTCTCGAGCAGTGCGACACCAGACCGGGACATGACAATGATTCCATCATCTGTCGCTGGTGTACACAGTTGCATCTGTTCGGCACGTTCCCGTTCCCATATCGTCGATCCGTCCTCAATATCGTACGCCGAGACCTTGTTCGGCCAGTTCGCAACAAACAGCGTTTCGTCTTGGATCGTCGGCCGTCCAAACGAAGCCGAGGCGATCTCGTCTTTCTCAACAGTCACACGCCAGCGCACAGACCCGTCGCTAGCGTTCATTGCAGCGATGTCGTTGGTCCCAACGACAGGCGCATACACGGTGCCGTTGTGGGTGACCGGGTCGACCGTCGGGGTATGCTCGATTGTCGGCCGGTACTCTCCGTGTGGCGGTCCATCCCAACGTTCACTCCCGATGCCACGGTCGAGTCCCGGGACCTTGATCCCACCCCCAGCATTCACTCCATACACTCCACCTGTAGATGTGACGGCAAGCGTCAGTGTTCGATACGGCTCCGCGGTGACGGCAGCGAAACTTGATGTGTACGGTCCCCGCCGAACGAATTGTTCGGTCCCATCCTCGACGTGTACCGCAACGAGACCTGTCCCGGCTGCGTAAAGGGTATCTCCGAGCCGAATGGGGGCGCTCGAACCATGGAACCACGACGGTGCGTCATAGGTCCAGGCAGGTTCGACGTCAGACTTCGGTCCCGTCACGTTCGGATTATGTCCAGTCCCTGCCGGGTTATACTGAGACATTGGCCAGTCGCGTTCCGACGTAGGCGTCTCAACTGACGTTCCAGCGGTTGTAGCGACATATCCGCCGGCCGTAGTAGCGGCTAATGCGGTGAGGATACGCCTTCTGGAGGGCATTTAAGTCTGATTTTTACAAATCATTCAGCCTAATTGATTCTATCGATCTTATTGGATATCAACAAACTAGTATCTGCTTCCGGTTGGAAAGCTTGGATTTTTATTTGAAAGAACTGAGTATGAATTATGGATTTCCGTCGCCCTCTTGTCCTCGGTGGCTTCCTCGTGTTGTGTCTCCTCTTCCTTTCCGCCATCACAGTCGCGGTCGGGACACCTGAACCAACGGTCACGTTCGAGAATCAAGACAACGAAACCTACTATGTGACGGTGTATACTGTCTCCGACGAAGACGTAGCCGGCTATCTCAACTTTGAGGTGACGACTGACGAAGGGGATCGTCGACTTGTCACGTACGAGGACCTCGTATGGCCGGGAGAATATGAGAACGTAACACTTGTCGATGATGGAGTTGACACACAGACATTTGTTGTCGAACCCGGCGAGACGAAACACGGTATTGTTACCGGGTGGTCACAGGGAGACGTAACGGTGTACATCTCCGAGCGTGGGCCCGAACGAGAACACGACACCTCTCGCACCATCACTTGTGAGAGCCGCGGCCAGTCGCATTCGCTCACGCTCGAAGAGAGTGGATCTGGGAGTTCAAGCACCTGTGCTGGAGGATTCGGGTGGGTTTTCCGGTAATCAATTTCTCTGGAACCCAGTTCGTTGGACACTCTTTCAACGATGCACCACCACGTCGATGAAAGGCGCAACTAACAGTGAGTACAAGACTAATCTTCGATCGTCGTGCGAATCTCTCGGATCTCATCCCGGATCCGCTGCCACTGAGTTAAATCGCCAGGAATATCCGACTCTTGTCGATTGTTCGCACCAAGTCCGTCGTTGTTTGATGCTGCTCGATCGACGAGCGCTCGGATTTCACGGGGATCATCTATCGCCTGAAATGAGAGGTCATCTCCACCAGCGATCTCGAACTCGACGGAGCCGTACCCGAACATCGATCCTGTAATATCTTGGCCATAGGCACTGTTCTGGACCGTTTCGAGGTTGGCCTGTATGACATGTCGGGTCACTACTCCATGCTTCACGTAGAGTGCCTGGTCCGTTATCACGTACTGCATGCCTTGTACAGCCAAATACTTCCAGAGGGGGATTGCTACACCGACCGGAACGACTGCGAGAAAGAGTAGCGTCTCTTGTACTAGACTGCTGACGACCCCGACGGCGACGAGCAGCAATCCCGTTGCGAGTGCTGGAAGTACGGTCGTAATTCGCGGACGGCCAGTCCACGTGACTGACTCGTGGCTGTCGAGTGGGACAGCCGGGTCGATTGACTCCGTCATTGCTTTCTATCGTTCATCGGCTCGGTCCCTGGTCGGTTTCAGAGGGGTCAGTAGGCTGTTTCGTTCTCTCAGACTCGTTCAATTCGGAGTCAGTCTCGTTATTCGAGTGTCGCTCTTCCGAACTGTCAACATTAGTCATTGTGGCTGCAGTGTCGCCCACAGTCCCCTGTTGTGTCTCGAGAGTAGTGCGAATCTTCTTGAGTTCGATGAGAATTTCATCAAGCACATCACGCTTCGTTTCACCGGATTCCCGGGGTTCACCACGACTAGCCTTTACGCGCTTGTTGATGAGTTCCTGAACCTCACGGGGTTCAGGCACCGACTGGAACTGCATCTCGATACCAGATCCGCCAGCAGTCGAGACATCAACGTTTCCGTAGCCGAACTGGGAGCCAACGCTCTTCCGTAGGAGATTGTTGATGCCGTTTAGCTGTCGCTGTGGAATCGAAGAGAGCAAGGATACCGCGTCAGCGGTGTCCGTTAGGCATGATTCCGCTGGATGTGTTTGGCTCGGAATCGGTCGCAGCGGACCTGTTGCAGCAGGTTCGCTGGCGTAACGGTGTTACTTGCCCCCGCTGCCGTTCTGACCGAACGGTCAAGAACGGCAGCTATGGGCACTTTCAGCGCTATCTCTGTAAGAATTGCGACCGCACGTTCAACGACAAGACCGGCACGATTTTCGCCCATTCGAAGGTTGCACTCAGAAAGTGGCTGTTCTCGATTTACGCGTTTCTCCGGTTTAACACGAGTCTTCGCCAGCTGCAGCTAGAAATCGACGTTCAGTACAAAACGATCCATCAGCGCGTCGAGCGCTTCACGAAGGCGCTCGACGCGCCTTCAGTTAACCTCGTCGGGCCGGTCGAAATCGACGAGGTCTACGTCTCTGCAGGGCTGAAAGGCCGCGAGCGCGACCGACCGTCGCGCTCGCGTAGCCTGTCCACGCGTGGACGAGGATCGTACGAACAGGACAAACCGCCGGTGTTCACGATCGTTGATCGTGGCACCGGCAACCGGTACGTGATTCCCGCGAAATCCGCTGATGAATCGACGATTCGGCTCCTTCTCGCAAACCGCGATGAGGAGCCACTAACCGTCTACACCGACGGATTTCGCGCCTATGATCCACTCAATGAGGACGACGCATTCGACCGCGAATACGTCGTCCACGGCGACGGCGAATACGCTGACAAAGACGTCCACGTCAACACCTGCGAGAGCCACGGATCGCTGCTGCGACCGTGGCTCTCGCCTCACCGAGGCATCTCAAAAGATAAACTCACACAGTATCTCCGAGCCTTCCAACTTCGACGGAAACTACTGCGGAAACCAGGAAGAGAAGCCCTCAAACACGCTATCAAAGCTACGCTGTGAGATCAACAAAGTGCTACACAAGAGCGTTCATCGGAACTTATTCAGCGAATTCGAGAACGCGTTCGAAGAGTGGTGTAGCAAAAACCGAGCCTGAGTTTGCAACTCGTTTTTCATGCCTCGACAGGGGTAGAGGCAACATCCAATGAACGACACGCCAGAGTACTCCCAAGACTCGAGCGACCTCTCACCAGCCCAGCGACTCGAGGCACCGAACACACGGCTCATCGATGCCGGCATCGCAACGATCAGCGATATGAAGACGCTGCGAGCCTGCATCGCCTACGAAAACCAACACCAACAACGTGTCCCGATCCTCCGCCAACTCGAGAAGCGAGCCAACGAACTCCGTTCACAGGATAAGGATGACTAACTCGACGTGCCTGCTGGCAGATTGCATGACGACTGGGAGGTACCCTGCCAACTCCTTGCTCTGTACGTGATGCCACAAAATCCGTTAGCAGTCATCGTTGTACTTCTGTCCCCGCCCGGAAGCTTGTGAGGTCATCGATACGGTCTTCGAGTGCTTCGATTTCCTGTTGCAGTTCCTCGACTTCTGTCTCCTCGCTGGTGGCAAGTCGATCCTTCAACCCCTGGAGACGCGACTCCTTGACGTCGTTATCGACCTCCGCCTTGCGAACGTACTCGCTCTCATCGATCTCATAAACATCGGACTCAGTGAGTGTCGTCACCTCGAGTGCTTCGTCGACCTTCTGGCGATCAACGCTCATGACGCGCTCGCGGTCGATCCCTTCCGCCTCGAGCATCGAGAGGACGTCTTCGTCATCTTTGAGCGAGCGGTTACGGCGACTCGTGCGCTGGACTGAGCCATACTGACCGGCAACAGGCCGGTCGTGATGAAGCCGTGAGAGAAGTACGTCAGCGACTTCCTGCCGAAAGTCGTTGGCGTCACGCTGGACATCCGACAGCAGCGTGTAGAGGTTTACGAGGGTGGCCGTCTCCAAGTCAGGGAGGTCAGTTACGTCGTGGCGCTCGAGTGCATCGATTAGGAGTAGGCCATCCGAGTAGATATCCAGTCCGTCTGGTTCGGTGCGGTCATCGTCGGTATCTGGTTCGTGTGCTGTGTCGGCCAGTTGGGTCGTCGTCGGCCCGTCTGTCTCGGCGATCACACCCGCGTCTTCGTCGATCTCGAATCGGGGATGGACGCTCAACACCGCTGGATACGGATCAGCATCTGGTGGGAGCCGGTCTAGATTAAACCCATCGTGCGCGGTCTGTATCTGATGGTAGAGTGTCTCAAACTGCCCGCGTTGGAGTGGACGCTTCTCGTTCGACTCGTCAAACTGGACGACAACACGGTGTTCCTGGATATCTGTGATATGGATGCGAGAGTGCGACAATGGTGTGATCAGTGTCGCGTCCGCCGGCAGCTCATCCAGATGCTCGAGAAGCGTGTGCCAACTGACGCTGAATGGCATACAGGGAAGTTACGCGCCGACCTGACTAAACCTTGTTCTCGACGGGCAGCAGAGAACTCTCCCACTGGTTTGAGCCATTCTATGACACGCTGGAACTACTGCCGCTTCAGCCGTGAATCGCTAGATTCAGCAGATACGGAGTCTCTCGATTGATTCTAGCAGTTAAGGCCTGAAGCGGCACTACTACCTTCGTGAACACCACTCACGCAAAGCATATCTGCGTTTCTGAATTGACAATACGTGATGGTAGAATCCCATTACAAATGCAGGAATTGTGGTCGAGAATTGCACTATCAAACTACAAAACATAATGGTTGTCTGAACTGCGGACTCGTGCCACACCATAGCGCTGACTGAGTCGAATGACGGAGTAAGGATCGCCTTGTTATCGCATGGATCAGTAGGCGTATTCAGCAGTAGCCTTAGTCAAGGGGTATCATAGAAGTCTCCTCATGGTATTGATTACAGCTATCTCTACGATGAATTGGCCGATAAGTAGGTCTACGAATCTAACGCTAATACTTCTATCAGATTCAGATTATGTTGGTAGATCTATGATGAATCGCTCAGTACAGTCCGTAGACTTAGTTATCATAGTCAGCAACTGCGTTTTCCTGTCGGTGGTACTCCAGTGAAGTGAACTGATATTTAACTAGCTCTGGAATACCTGTCTAACGGTACTTCTTTTGCCATTTTCTACCACTCAAATTATGGCTTCCTCAACGTACAAATCCAAGCGTCGTTATCTAACCAACTGCGGCAACTGACGAACGGAAGTGGATCGAGATCAGTCAGTCTAACAGGCCGAGTTCATCGAGACGTGACGAGATAACGTCGAGTGCGCGGCCAGCATCCGCCGGTTCTTTTGCTCCTGTGACGACGACTTTGCCGCTACCGAAGATAAGGGTGACCACGTTGGGGTCGTCCATGCGATAGACCAGACCCGGGAATTGCTCGGGTTCGTATTCGATGTTTTCGAGACCGAAGCCGATGGCGATGGCGTTTAGATTGACTGCAGATCCGAGGTCGCCACTCGAAACGATATTTTGGATAGTGATTTCTGGATTAGATGGAACGTCGATACCTAGGCCACGGAGTTCATCGAATACAATGTTGAGACTTTCGTAGACGTCGTCGGTGCTTTTCGCACCCGTGCAGACGATCTTGCCCGACCGGAAGATCAGTGCGGCGGATTTCGGGTTCTGGGTCCGGTAAACTGCCCCGGGGAACCTCTCTTGGTCGTAGTCCGTTCCGTCGAGGTCTTCGGCGACCGCCTCGAGGTTGAGTTCTCGATCCACTCCAGTTGAAGCGACGACATTCTCTATCGTGGGAGAGTGTTCCGAAGTGATCATACCTATATGGAGAATAAGCATTTAAATGCGAAATAGGTGCTGATCTCTATGGGATCACTACGTGACGAAATATTCATTCAGATTCTATTTTAACCCTATGCATCTTCGAATACAAGGGAAAAAGTATCGGCTGTGTCCTGTATTTAAATTACATTAGGTAGGTGTAGAAATATAGTGCGTTATTTGGCACGTAGTTTATGGTAGTTATCGTAGCTGTTGATTGTCTCTCTGCTATCTGCTTGACCTGTACTTGTCGATTCAGGAGATCTCAATATGGACAGTGTGAACAGTTCGATGACTCACTCTACGGAGAGAACTTATTGAGCAGGGCGAGTCCAACACCATGGGCGAACCTGTAGACGTATCCCACTTGGTACGGAGAGGCGGCATAGCCGTACTCAGACGTCAGACTACCCTGTCCGCAGGAGTTGTTTTTGCGCCGGTGATGGGTGCCGGCGCACTCGCGCCGGAGAGAAGAGATCAATGTCAACCCGAAGTCAACTCCGATTCGTCCACCGAAACGAGTCTGTAGCAGAACAGCAATCAACCAATCGCATCGCACAGGTCTACCGGCATTCCGACGGTTATCCAGAAAGCGTCCTCCAAGACCTCGCCCACCTCAAGCAGTTGCTCAAGAAGACACGAACAGAACGTGGTCCCAGCTACGCCGCCGCGCAGTTCATCTTCCTCGAGACGCTCTCGAGTATGAGCCTCTACGTGGACGAAGAGCGTGAGCGACGCATTCGCGCTGATCAGCCGGGTGATTTGCTGGACCCGTCGAACATGGCACATCTCGAGCAACCGCTGTTCCTGCTCGGTCACGGCGTTGAGAATCCTTCCAATGGCATTCACGGTGACGAAGAGTATCTCTACATCGTCGAATTGCCGTCGCGGAACCGATTCGACGAACCGGCCGAGTGGACCGTCAAGGTGAGCGACCACGCCGGCTTTCCGCGGTGGGACCGGCCGACAGACGAGGCGTTCGAGCAAGCCTCCTGGCAGTTTCAGGGGTCGCTGGAAACTGCTCTCGAGAAACTGGGCGTCGAACTCGCGTAACCAGAAACCCTGAAGTCCTGAAGATAAACTAGACTGGCTCGTCGCGGAACCTCACGACGTTATCTTCTACGTCATCGAAATCATCGTCTGCCCCGACGAGAAGTGTTCCATCGACAGCGTCGGCCGTCGCAAGCGCATATGCATCGCGGAGTGCCATCGTATACGCTTCCTTGAGTGCGGCTGCACCGTCCCAACACTCTCGAGGGTCAAAGACTGTGACACCTAACTCTTCGAGTCGCTCGAGACTTGCCCGAACATCAGCAGAGCGGAATCCAACTCGAGGTACTAGACTGCTATCGCTACTGTTTGATTATTTGAGCTAGAGAAAATTATTTGAGTCGCATAGTACAAGTGGTAGTACGATGGCTGAATCAAATCCAAGGTCATGGAGGGAAGACATGAGTGGCCGTGAGCGTATCCGGTACGTCGTAGAATTATTGGAGGAGCCTACGCCAGTGCAGGAAATTGCAGACCGGGCGAATGTTTCACGCGCAACAGCCGACGATGAACTCCAGCGACTGCAGAGCGATGACTGGGTTACAGAGACGACTGTCAATGGAACAAAAGCGTATGATCTGAATCCCGTTCGGATGCTCTTCGATGAGGTCACCAATCTAATCGAGAAGCATTCACGCGACGAACTGGAGAGCCAACTCACAGATTTGAAACAAGAGCAGGAAGAGTTGGCAGACGAGTATGCCGTCCAGTCACTCAACGAGTTTCGGGAGCAATTCGCTGCAGACGAACTCTCGGCTGACGAGCTTCGTGAACGCCGCAACGTGATCGCGACGTGGGAGTCGATCAACACGGAACTTGGGCTCGTGAAGCATGCATTGCAGTTATATGGTGATGTGGTTGAACTCTCCTCACCCAAAACAGACTCACACTCGGCACTCGTCTAATGGTTGTCTTTCTCGCTAACCGGAAGAACTTGCAGAGTAAGCGGCTTCACGACCGTATCCAGAATCGACTCAGCCGCGAGTTCGACAATGTTCGTCGACGACGTTCCGAACCGCGTGAAGCTGGCCCGTATCGGGTCGTCGGCGAAGTAAACCCACAACAGTACCTTGGCGACAGCAACTATCCAGCAACAGTAGCTCGCATCGAGATCGGCTTTCAACTGCAGACCGGAGACCCATACGAGTACTACTGGTTCAACTGGATCGAACCAGAACAAAACCTACTCGTCGGCTGGCATCAGGACGATACGCATGACGACCTTGGGCCAGTTCATTTGCAAGTCAACGATGGCTCAATGGCTGCCACTCATCAATCGGCGCAGTTTGTTGACTCACATCCGCTTGATGTCGTCGCACACAGGCTTGCAGCTCTTCCAGATGCAGTCTCAGCTGTTGAGTGGGAGAACGGACACCCTGCTGGACTCGACTCATCTGTCTCTGTCACCAACTAACAACTCTCCAGCTGCTCGAGTCCAGCGTATTTTGTGAGACCCCCAGAGGGGCGGAGGTCTTCTCGAGTTCAGTTCGATTCGATCCGATCCGACCCGATCCGACTCGAGAAGCAGTGATCAAATATGGCTACGAGCAGCAGCTCCCGGGAAACGTTCGACGATTCGGACACCCGGCACGACGAGATGCACAGTACGATCGAGGCATGGATCCAGGACCTCGTCGACGAAGTCGATGACGCCGTCTCGAGCGAGCAGTTCACAGAGTGGTTAGACGTTCAGAGCCGCTTCCACGACTACTCCCACCGAAACACGCTGTTGATCAAACTTCAGTGTCCAGAGGCAACGCGCGTTGCCGGCTATCGAACGTGGCAAAACGAGTTTGACCGACACGTCAAAGAAGGGGAAACAGCGATCTGGATCTGGGCACCGATCATTGCAAAGCAATGTCCCGACTGTGGGAACTCCCCGTCGTACCACGAGCGCAGTGACTGTGAGTACGACGAGACCCCACCGGACAGCTGGGAAAAAGGACTCGTGGGCTTTCGGCCAGCACCCGTCTTCGATATCTCACAGACTGATGGCGAGCCACTGCCCGACCTCGAGACCGAAGCAAAGGGACAGGCTGACGAGTTGGTTCCCGCACTCCTCAAGGCAGCAAGCTTACTCGAGGTGGACGTAGAGGTCGTGCCACCCCAGGACTGGTCGCATGGGAGTGCCAAGGGAATCTGTGAGTACCGCCCCCAAGAGCAGCCCCGCGTCACCGTCCGTGATCGCGAGAACGACGCTGACCTCGCCGTCACGCTCGTTCACGAGTACGCGCATGCGCTGTTACACAGTGGCGTCGACGACGAGGCTGAGCGATCGAAACGTGAACTCGAAGCCGAAGCGGTCGGCTATATCGTTGGGCGGCACTTCGAGTTGGATACCAGTGGGTCAGCGTTCTACCTTGCCGCGTGGCACGGTGACGAGCCGGAGACGATTCTCGACCGGCTTGGGCGGATCAGTTCGACCGCCCAGGAGATCATCGCCGTCGTCAGTGAGATGGTCGACGATGAGTGATCGGCCACTTCTGCTCGAGATCATCACTTCACTCGAGGAACAGGGCTTCGATCGAGACGAGTACCAACTACAGTGGATGATCGACGCCGAAGCCCTCGAGCGACTCGTAGACTCGACGGGTCCACAGACTGATACTGATCTCGAGATTCGATTCTCGGTTGAAGAGTTCTGTATACTGGTCACAGGATCCGATGTGACTGTCTCCAGAGCATCGTAGAGTGAGGATGCATCATCTGTGCTTAAGAAAGCGGATATCCTTCTAGGTAGAGCGTGTCATAGAATCCATCTCATAGCTTCTCACAGCCCGGTTCGTTTCCTCGCTCGTAGTTGGTGATTGCAACGACGAGCCGGAGACACAGTGCAAGGAACACTTCTGTTCGTGCATGGACGCGGCCTCGGGCGCGGACGTGCCCGAGGCCGCAGTCCTTGACTGCGTCATTGGTTCGCTCGACTCCTGTCCGGCTGTTGTACGTCTCGTCCAAGATGGATTGTTTCAGCTGAACGTCCTCGCTGTGTTTCTCGATTCGGTCTTCGACCCTGTACTCGATGTCTTTCGGGTCGTCAGTGTTTCGCGGATTGTATGGAGCGATTGGCACGACTCCTGCGGCCAGCAGGTAGTCGTGCCAATCGAGAATGTCGTAGGCGCTGTCTCCAAGCATCCAGATCGGTGTATCGACGGCGAGCGCGTCACGGGTGACGCGCATCGCCGTCTCTTGGTCTGCTTGTTTGGCCTGTGTGAACTCCGCTGCGATCGGGATCTTTGCGCCGGTTGAGACGATCGTACAGCCGAAGCCGTAGTAGTACTCTTCGGCCGTTGGATCGTAGTTCCACGAGGCAGCATCGTTGTACTGGATCGCCTCGATGTGCGTTGAATCGATGGAGTACGTTGAGTCGAGCAGGCTGCGGGCGGCAGCCTGCTCGACGAGTCTCTCGAAGACATCGTCGATGACGTGTTCGAGGTCGGTAAGAAACCGGTCAATCGTGTCCCTGGATGGTGGTTTGTCGAGTCTGCAGTAGTACCAGACGAGGCCGTGTTGGAGTTCTCGTGCAACCGGTCGTGTGCCGTAGATGTCCTTGTAGTAGCAGTGTAGAAAGCCACGAAAGAGGTCTGGTGGCTGGTGAACTCGTGTTCGCCCCCGCTTCGAGGGGGCGAACACGTCATACTCCAGCAGAAACTCGAACTCAAGGTGCTCGAACAGCGGTACTGCATTCGTCTTTAGTTAAGCGAGAAACCGCGTGATAGCGGCGGCTTATCGAGGCATCTTTCGGAAGGAATGAGGAAGTCCAGTCTGTGCACGACAAGGACTCCTCATCTCGGATTATGCGTCGGCTCACTACACTGTTTCCCTCTGAGTTCCTCGAAGAGCACGCCGAGGAACTCGGCGTGGTCGAACGTGACCGCAAGCTCCAGATCCCTGCCTTCGTTTGGGCGTTCGTGTTCGGCTTCGCCGCAGGCGAAAGCCGAACACTCGCTGGGTTTAGACGCTGTTACAACTCTACTGCCGATGAGACGATCTCTCCGGGTGGATTCTATCAGCGGTTGACACCGACACTTGCGGAGTACCTCCGCGACCTCGTCGAGCATGGTCTCGACGAGGTCGCTGTTCCTAACGCTGTTGACGCTGATCTCGACCGATTTAGAGACGTGATGATCGCTGATGGAACGGTGTTACGGTTACACGAATTTCTCTCAGACCAGTTCGAAGCCCGCCACGAGGAGCAGGCTGGAGCGAAGCTCCACCTGCTCCATAATGCCACAGAGCAGACGATTGAACGGCTCGATACTGCTAACGAGAAAACGCACGACAGCACCTTGTTCAAAACAGGGCCGTGGCTTGAGAATCGCCTCCTGCTGTTCGATCTCGCGTACTTCAAGTACCGCCGGTTTGCGTTGATCGACGAAAACGACGGCTACTTCGTGAGTCGGCTGAAGCAGAACGCGAATCCGCTGATTACGGGGGAGTTACGGGAATGGCGCGGCCGCGCCATTCCCTTAGAGGGCAAGCAGCTCCGAGCTGTTCTCAATGATCTTGACCGGAAATACATCGATGTAGAGGTCGAAGTCGAATTCAAACGAGGGCCGTACAATGGGACACAGTCGCTGGATACGAAGCGATTTCGCGTCGTCGGCGTCCACAATGAGGACGCCGACGACTACCACCTGTACATAACGAATTTAGCGAGGAAAGAGTTCTTTCCGGCGGATTTAGCGGAGATCTACCGCTGTCGGTGGGAAGTTGAGTTACTGTTCCGGGAGCTGAAGACGCAGTACGAATTGGACGAGTTCGACACGAGTGACGAACACGTGGTGAGGATCTTATTGTACGCAGCGCTGCTGTCGCTGCTTGTAAGCCGCGATCTGTTGGATCTAGTCACTGAGCAGGCGGATGATGAGCTTGTGTTTCCGACAGAGCGCTGGGCGGCGACCTTTCGGTCGCACGCCCAGCTTATTCTCCACGAACTCGGTGAGTTCCTCGGCTACTCACCGCCGCCGCTGCTCGACCGGCTGATCGAAGACGCTCAAAAGATCCACAAGCAACGACCAATCTTACAAGAGACGCTCGCTACCGCTACACAACCGAGGTGTGAGTCTTAACTAAAGACGGATGAGCGGTACTGTCTCGGTAGCCGCGACATTCAAGAAGTCGTCTACCGAAGCTACGTCTTGCAGGGTTGCGCTTGTGTTGGACACACTTCGCGCACCCTGCTGCTTCGTACGTGACGCTTTCTATGACACGCTCTTCTAGGTACTCAACAGAATTGGGTCATTCGAATTCAGGCACGAAGTCCTCATCGAGTTCCGGTGCAAGATCGCCACCAGTAAGCCAGGCCACTTGGTCGGCAGCGAACCCGTACTTGGGAATCAACGCCTCCGTTGCTTCACCGAGTGGAATATCGTTTGTTACAACAGTGACCTGATCAGCCGTTCCGTCAATGAGCATCTGGAGTGATAATCCGATGATCTCCGTGTCAGCTTTTTCCACGATATCTTCTGGCCGATCGCTGGCAGTTGCGATGAATCTCCGTGACTGATCCATGATCTTCGAGACTTCCGATATCGAATAGGATGGGCTTTCGGTGACTTTCAGCCAGCCTTCGCGCAATGCTTCGTCGACAGCAAGATCACTTGACTCGTATCCATCGATCGCTGTCTCACCAGAGACTTCGGCATACACTTGCGGAGAAATTCGAAATACAACATCTCGCTGCTTGGCTTCGCGAGCTAGCGCTTGAAACCGTCCACTTCCTCGCCGTCCACAACTGATGAGTACTGACGAGTCAAGAAAAACGATTTCTCTGTCGGCATCCATTCAAATCACTCCTCAACGACGGGACGAAGTGCGTCCAGAATAATACCTGCTTCTAACGATGAGATTTCCTGCTCCCGGGCCATAATTCGATGGGTTACTGATCCCTCAGCATATTCCCGAGCATACTCGAGAGCGACCGCAAGCCCATCCAAGCCGTGACGTTCGATGTACGTATCGATATCGTCATCCCTCTCTCGACGTGCAATCGCCTCGATCAATGCTGGCGTGATCTGCCGCTGGACATCATCCTGTACCAGTTGGAGATCGATCTCACGAGCGGCATATCGTGCCGGTCGTCCCTTGTTTGACTGCTCAATGAACCCTGCAGATTCGAGATCGTTGATATAGTCGTAAGCAGTCCGCTGTGGAATCTCAAGGGAGTCAACGATATCGTCGATAGTGGTGTCCGCATTATGACGAATGTAGGTATAGATCCACGCTTTCCGGGCGTTTCTGAGGAGTTCAAACGCCTCTCCTCCAGTGTCGAGAGGCGTGTTCCAATCTGCTTCTTTTGTAGACATCCTACTAGCGAATTGCACGCAGATCGCAATAAGCCTTTCCAGGAAACCACGACTAGCGAAAGCGCTCGAGTTCCGCCGCTCAGTTTCTGTGGTGCCAGATGGATGGACACCATGACAGATCATCCGACGTTATCGGAGTTCGCTACGAACGAAGCGACTGACTCGAGATCGGCCAGTCAGCCATCGACTGATGAGACCGTGACGATGACGGCTGACGAGCGGGTTGCAACGTATCTCATCGAAGACCAGATGGCGGATCTCACAGACGCGATTCGCGAAGCTGTGCAAAACGGCATCGACAGTCCGGACTCAACTCGAGTTCTGGTCAGCATCTCACCTGAGCGATCGATCATCCTCGACGACGGTGCCGGCGTCGATCTCGAGTCGACCGAGGGACGACGCAACCTCTCAGTACTCGGCGCAGGGAGCAAGCAACGCGCAGACGACGAGACAATCGGTGAGTGGGGCATTGGCAAGGGTGCGATCATTGCAAAGGGAGCCGTTCGCATCTGGAGTCACGACACCGCACTGTGTTTCGACTACCGAGATCGACGCGACTCTGGAACGTGGGCAGACGTCAGCGGACGCGATGGCCAGCTCATGGACGCTGAGCATCATCTCGAGGGGATGCTCGTCGAGATCGATCACTACGAAGACGAGGTGCCTGATCCGGACAGCTACCGCTGGCGGCGCTACGTTCGTGATCTTCGCAAGCGCTTCGCGTACGTGCAGTCACGAACGGGCGTCTCGGTCGTGATCAACGGCGAATCGGTCGACAAGGGTGATCCACTCGAGGCAGTGGCTGACTCGCCACACCCGTCGCTTACTCGCGAAACTGAAGATGCGATTCTCGCACTCGAGTACACACCTCACGAGGGACTCGACATGCTCTGTTGCAGCGTCGAATAGCACCAGTTTCAGCCTTGTTCTCGGCTGATTTCCGTGAGGCTTGTGGGGAATTGGACGCCGTCTTGCGATATGAGGTCGAAACGGCCGATCATACGGCAGTGTAAGAATCTTGCCAAACAGCACGTGGATAACCCTGACGAACCCGCTGCGCCGGACGGCGCCAGCGGGTTCGCCGAGTGGACTCAAATCGCGTTTATCCTCTTGCATGCGGAACTCGACAAAGATTTCCGAGAGACTGAAGCATGGTTCAATGACTCCAGAGCCATCCGTGAAGAGCTTAACATCGACAAATCGCCGGATCACACCACGCTCTGTCGATGGGAGCAACAGGTCGACATGCGTGAACTCCGCAGCCTGCTCCGCCGCAGTGCGGAGCAGGCTGGCTGGTCGGGAACAGCAGCAATCGACGCCAGTGGCTTCCAGCGAGATCAAACCAGCTATCATTACCGGAATCGTGCTGGCTTCTCGTTTCACAAGCTGAAGACAACGATTTTGGTCGATACAGAGTCACTGGCGATCAAAGACGTTCATTTCACGACGAAGCGCAAGTGGGACGGACACATCGGCTTGCAGGTCTATCGGCGCAACGCCGAAGACCTGCAAGAGTTCCTTGCAGATGCGAACTATTCGTGGTCAGATCTCAGAGAGGAGTGTCGCGCTGGCGCGACACGACCGCTAATCAAACACAGGGAGCACAATGCGCTGAAGAAAGCGCATAACGCTCGGATGGACGAAGATCTGTACCATCAGCGGACACTGAGTGAGACTGCGTTCTCACTGCTGAAGGATGACGGTGAGAAGTTACGCTCTCGGAGCTGGCACGGCCAGTTCCGAGAGCTCACGCGCAAGTGTATCGTGCATAACCTATCGCAGGCGGCGAGTTAGGCTCGCCGCCTGCTCTCTTTCTCTGGACGTATCCGCCAGAGACATCGCCGTCATCCACGTACGGGTTCTCACAAAGTGACCTAATTCTGATGGTTGCAGAATCAACGAACTGTACTCCTCCCACATCATCCAGATCTCAAAACCATCAGTACAGGAGTTCTAACGCCACCTGCCTGAATGTCAAAGTTTCAATACTGCCGCCGTCTTGCGTTCAACAGAGCAACTCGACATCTATAGCAACGGTCTGTACGTGACGACGAAACGGGAGTATGGGGTCGGTGGTGTGGTCGTCTCGAAGGGGAACTTGACGCTGAACTTTGCCCGCAACGACATCCAGTCGGGCTGTGATCGCTGGCAGCGGATCGACAGCGCACTTGAGCAGGCACGTGACGACCTGTATGCGGAGGTCTCGGACGATCGGCTGACTGCCGAGAGTCGGGAGGTGATGATCGAGGCGATGGCGTCCGACGGCGATGATGCATCGGACGAGCGGTGGGCAGATCGCAAGCTATTCCAGCTGGCAACGGAGTCCCGAATCAGCCTCGAGGAGATCCAGGCGGCCCCGAAAATCGGGTGGAGCGGCGGTGCCCAGAAAGGCGCGGACAAACTCGTCGAGCGTGGTTACGTCGTCCTCGATACGAGTGATTCGGCGACCCAGCGGCTTCGCGACCTCGCAACCGACGAGGATACATCGATAACGGTGCCGGAGACGTTCGATGTTGGCGAACAAGCAGAGTCAGAGGGAGTTTGGACAGGCTATCATCGAATCGAGGATGAATCGCAGTTGAACGCCGACCAGCAGCGGTATCTCCGCTTCGCTCGAGTGCTCGCACGAGAGCTTGGGATTGAGCGAGACGTGTACTACGGCGAGGCGAGTGCCGATGCCTGGACCGACGGCAGGACGTACATCGTGATCACTGACTCAGCCGTGACGAGCCGCCAGCGTGCAGTCTGGATGCACGACCTGTATCTCGTGATGTTACACGAATCCGCTCACGAAACCTCAAGTCGTGAGGGACCCTCGCATGGGCATCACTTCGAGAGTGCATTCCGATCGCTCGTTGAAGATCCAGGAAATCGAAGTTCATTCGCGGAGCTTGTCCAGCAGGTCGTCGACGAAGGATTCGAATCCGTATTCGAAGAGTATGGGGTGGGGCTCTAGCAGAACGTGGCCATCACTTCTGGACAATTCCGTAATGGAGTGGTGAGATGTCGAACTGACTCGAGTTGAGTGCAGTGGCACGAGATCGGTGTACAGGACAACCCTTCGAAGAGCCGTTAACAATGCTTATCTGGGGACGTCACCCGAAGTTCGTCTTCAACTTCGTAGAAGTAGCCCCGCTCGAGGAGACGCGTAAGTGCGTATTCGACGTCCCGTTGCTCGAGTGCTAACTCTGCATCGGCGGCCAGAATGTCAGTAGCATCGTCATAATTGATCAGCGGAACACTGTCTTCGCCAGTATCTGGCCGACATGCCTGCGTACACAGCCGGTCGTAGCACTCGAGAATCCACTCCGGAAGAGGTGGCCGTGGATCTGTGACGCGAGCCATTGCAGTTCTGTCTGGTTGTTTCAACAGTCATCCGCTTAACAGTACCCGTCGAATACGGCGTTGATCCTGAAGCCGCAGTTGCAGCACTTGAGATTGGAAGATTAAAATAAAGGCCTGAGATAATGTTAGTGGGATTAAATATTTTGTATTTTTCGGAGTGAGTATGTTCACCGACCACGGGCGTCATTATACAAAATCAAGGAGAATACCTGCGGCTTGTGGATTGGTGTGAGTGGTGTCCCAGTATTCGTCAGCATTGGCCCAGAACTCAACGAGGAATTCCTCCATTCCAGGAAACTCGAGATCAGTAGCGCCAGCAGCGGTGTGGAGTTCATCACATTAACAGCGGAAGGACTTTATTCGTACTCCTAGTACTGTGATTTATGCGAACAGGTTCCCTCTCGGTCGCCGTTGGACTGCTTTTAGCGGCGACTGTATTGCTTGCTGTACCGGTTGCATCGCAGTCTGGTTATGATATTGAGGTCGTTAATGCGGTTTCGACACCTGAAGAAACGATCGAACTTGCAGGAACGGAGTATTCGGTTGACGGCGTCGGCATTATTGAGCCGGGCGAACCGATTGAGATGAAGGTGACTTCTTCGGACCAGTACCGTGTCTACCTTTACAACACAGATGAGAAATCGGAGTATGACAACGTGTGGAGTGCTGATGAGACCCGTGTTGCGATGGGTACCGAGAATGACGCTCTCAATACGAGTGCGCTTGAACCGGGGACATATATGCTGTCATTAGAACCGCGTGGAGAGGGAAGGCAAGCGGTCTATCCTGTCGTTGTACAGGAGTTCGAGCTGTCGGTAGAGGTCCCTGAAACCGTATCAACTGAGGAAGAAGCCGAGTTTACTGCGTCAGTTGAGCCGGCTGGGGCAGCATCGGATGTCGATACGGTCGATGTTGCTATCTGGGATGAAGAAAATAAAGACGTGACAGAGATTGAGTTAGAAGCGGATGGTGAAGGAGAGTTCAGCACTGCTGTTGACCCTGCCGAGTTGGGTGAGGGCGAGTACAACGTCTACGGTGGTGTACTGAGCGAGGAGGAAGTAGAGGGGTATCCTACTGCGGTAGCGGTCGACAGTGGGTCAATGTTTACGGTGACATCTGACAGCGAGGGTGAGGATGGTACAAGCGGTGGAAATACAGGCAGTGGAGGGACTGGTGGTGGTAGTCCGTCAAGTGGTACGGAGAACGGTTCTGACTCCTCCAGTGAGAAGGACTCGTCTCCAGAAAATAAGGCCGGTAATGAGACTGATTCTAGCGACGAAACCGATTCCGCTAGTGGAGGTGAGGCCGGAAGTGCCCCATCTGAATCTATCGGTGGAGATAACGAAACCGAATCCGATACTGATCAGGATCAGAGGATTGAACCAACTAATGAGTCAGATACATCCGATGGATCCGCAGAAACGGATGGTGAGTCGCTTGGGAGTCCCGGACCTGGCCCTGTTATAACGCTCCTCGTATTGCTGGTTGTCGGGGTTCGCGTCTCCCATTGACATCCTCCCGCGCTAAAGTGCGTGGATTCCTCCGTTGGGGGTTCGGCTACCGACCCACGGAGGAAACTTGCGGGTTTGTGCGCGCTTCTTTGGGACTTTCGTGAGGGTGTGGTTTCCCCGACCAATCGTGGTCGTCCCACTCGAATCGCACGGACCGTGCCATCGGCCTGACTTCTGTATCGCTATTTTCTCGGAGGAACGTCTCTGACGCCGTGAGGTCGGCGTGTCCCTCGAATCCGCATGGACACGTCAGCATATCCCCGTGGCGAACCGTCTCCTCGTGGTCGCCACATTCGGGACACGTCTGAGAAGTCCACGCTTCCGACTCGGCTTCGAGAGAGATCCCGTATTCCTCACAGACGCATACGAGACGGTGGATGAACTTCTTGAACGCCCAGAAGTTGTGCGTCTTCTCGTTCACCCTGACCGACCAGTGCGTGTCCAGCACGTCGGTCAAATCGCCCACGTACACCGTCCCCACGCCCTCGTCGTACAGTCGTTCAACGAGGTCGCGCACCAGTGCGTTCTGTGCGTGGTTACGGCGTTTCGTCCGTTGTCGGTACAGCCGTTGAATCCGCTTGGAACTGTAGCGCCTCACGAAGTTTTGACTGTAGGCGGGCGATTTCGTCGGTCGTCTTCCATCACCCGGACCCGTCGACGCGGGTGACGACGACTCGACGCGGACGACGATCCGGACGCGACGCTGACCGACTTCGCCGGGCCAGAAGTCGGAGGTGCGTGATGACGGACCTGACAGCCTTCGGCCTCGAGCCGCAGGACCCGCCAGCGGATGACGACGACGAGACCGACGAACCGGGGACGCAGTGGCTCGAGTGCGTCGATTGTGGCTACGATGGGCCGGAAGTCAAGACGCGGTTGAACCAGCCGGTCCCGCTGTGTACGGCCTGCTTTGCCGAACGGGAAGGGTTACTGTGAGCGCACAGAAGTTCCTCCGGTTCCAGTGCCACGAGTTCGACGGCCACTTCCACCTTGTGCGTGATGGGCTGAAACCGTACTATCAGCCCACGAACGTCCGGAAGAACCACGACTGGAGTGCCGACGGGAAGCCGACCGGCACCTTCGAAGCCGGCGGCGAGACCTGGCGCGTCTGTCTCGACTACGACGACCAGCCGATCGTTCCCTGGAGAGATCCCCAGTACCGCCTCGAGACGGCGTACCTGTACCGGATCTATTTCGTCTGTGAGGATTCGACGTACGACGACGAACGCGCCGATCGGAGCCAGCGGGTCAAGGGCGGGACGATCACGTTCCGTCCTCGGTGGCCGGACATGAAGCGCCAGGAGAAAGCAGACGACGACGGCGACGGAGAGTGGAACTGCCCGATCACGGACGTTGACGGGTACATGGACCTCGGCGTTCCGTACGTCGACGCGCAGGTGCAGGGATCGAACATCGATTTCGACCGCTACCCGCAGTTGCTCGCCGAGGCCGCGGCGGCCTTCGGGATTCCCCGCCGGTACTTCCACGAGTTCCACCGCACGTCGAACGTCACCGACGCGGCGGTGTACGTGCGCCCGATGCGGTCGGAGTCCGGCCCGATCTACGCGGCCGACGGACCGATCGCCCGGATGCATTCACTCCTCGAGTCGGATCGGTCGGGGTATCGGAAACACGTCGAAGACAACCGCGAGCGGCCTGGCGACTACGTGACGACCGTCGTCGACGACGGCCGAGCGGGGAAGGTGATCTGGAGCCACGAGATCGGGAAAGAGGCCAAGCACTACTACATGAAGGACCCGGACAACTACGATCCCGACGAGTTCGGCTGGTACCCGAGACTCGAGATCGGGTACCAGACCAGCGTGACCGATAGCACGGTCTACTGGGACCGCGACGACGACGAACTCGACCGCCACGACCTCCGGCGCGAGCTTGAGGAACTCTTAGTGAACGTCCTCGACTGGGGTGGGTTCGACGTGACCGGTGGCGGACAGTACCAGAAGGACGCCTATTTCAAACCGGACGATCGCGAGCGACGATCGCTGAAGCTGGTCGACTGCCCGCTCCCGGAGATCGAAAGCGACTACGCGGCCCAGACGATGCTCAAGCGGGTACGGTCGGCAGAGGAACAGTTCCGGCGGTCGATCGGGTCGACGGCCATGCAGGTGGCCGACGACGCCCAGGGCGTTGAGACGGACGCGTTCGAGCGGTTCGTGCGGAACTACGACGTTGGGATCGACGAGCGTCTCGACGACTGCCGTGCGCTGTTGAAGCCGCGGTACGTCGCTGCCGACCGAGAGGACGCGAAGAACCTAGCGCGGGAAGCCTACACCGTGGTCTGTGACCGTCACGGGTCCGCGTACGGGTTCCACATGCGGGTCGAACTCGCGGACGGATCGGTCGTGCGGTTCCGGGATCTCAACCAGAGATGGGCCGGAGCCGACTGGGACCGCGACGCGCACCGTCGCAAGCGCGAGCGCCAGCTCGAGGAACAGGCCGACGCGGACGGTCGCGACATCGATCCCGAGGAGATCGACATCGAAGCCGCGTGGGATCAGTTCGCCGACCGCGACGAGTGGGTCACGTACTCGACGCTGAAGGTGATCGTCTCGTCGGTCACCGACGAGGTCGACCAGGCGCTCGAGGCGCTCCAGGAGCACGGCGAGATCGTGACTGAACAGGGCCGCGGCTTTGGGCTCGCGCGCCGGTAGCGCGGCCCTGGTGAGTGGCAACACTATCGTTCGGTCTTATTTTCATGCTTTCGTGACTGTATCGTCCCTTGAACCGGGCTCGCGGCGCGTGCGGCCGGGGCCGATCCTCACGTTCGTTCCGGTCGGCCCCGGCCGCACCCATCCCGGATTTCGACTCACCGTGTCGAAATCCGGGTTAGGGGGTGTGGCTAAGGCCAAGGTCCCAAACTAACCGCCCCGCCTCCGCACAGCCGCCGCAGGCGGCGCGCGAAAATTCAGGGCTCTAACGGCTCATCAGGGAGCGTATTAACTGGATAAAACAGGAACCTCTCAGATTCCCAGTCAATTTCAGCAGCGATTATATCAGATTGAAAGAGACGGAATAGGAAATACGGATTATCAATGGACAGCTCTCTATCACGGTCGTCGTCAGACATGTTTGATAACAAATGTTGTGAGGTATATAGGTCTGTCGAGAGTCAGGATAACAACTCTCAATACTGCCTCTAAGGGGGCAGGGCAATTGCGCGGCGCGTAGAGCGCGCACTGGTGATAACAGCCTGTTATTGAGAGAAACGTCGGTCAGGGGCCAGCGTTCGAACCCCTGACCCTCGCTGGGGGGGTGGTGTGCCAATTTCGGGGTGCTGAGATCGAGTGTCGGTGGCTATCGACGTCGGAACGGTCTCAGCCGTGGCGAGGAACCGGATGTCTCGGATGATCGGATTCGGTTAGTAACGCTGATTCTCTCCCTCGCCAGTCGAGTCTTTGAATTCAGAAAGAAAAAGACTGTCGGCTAGATTATACCATTCGATATTAGTGATCCGAATTTCTTGTTCGATTGTCAACATACCCTATTCATCTGCTAAAATATCGAATCGATTGCGATCTTCGCTTGCTCGGTCCCGCGGTGATCACCGCCCCCATGCCACCGGAGGAGCGGGAGATCGCCCGCGCGGACCATCTTGTCCCGGAGGATCGTACAGCCCGAGCGCCCATGTGGCCGGTAGACGACGAAACAGTACCAGCCGTCGTGACGCCGGAGTTTCTCGTGGTACTCGCGATAGACCTTCCAGTTACCGGGCTGGCCGTCCGCGTGTTCGTGCATCGTCGACTTGATCTCGACGGGCATCCCGTTGCCGAACCGGGCGTCGTGCCAGCTCGCCCGCTCGAGGTCGAAGCGTCGCTTCTCGGCCATGCGCTTCTCGACGGCGGTGCCGAAGTGGTTGGCCCGTTTCGAGCGGTTCACGGTGATTCCCTCTTTTCGCGCGCGTCGCGATTTTTCGAACGCTCTTCCGTCGGAGATTGTTGATACAACTCTCCAGAGAAGAATTGGAACAGAAACTGGCCGTTTGATCGCCTATCAACCAGATCCTCTCCTCACTCAGTTCACTACAGAATCGCAAGACGACGCTGCATCAACAATGTGCTACGCAAGAGCGTTTTCGAAATCGCCACTCAAAAATATCAGTTTTCTTGTAGGTACCTGTCGCGCTATGAGTACGCGAGCCGGGACTACGTCAAGTCCGACTGTTGCTGTTCGTCGACACTGAAATCCCATCGGCAGGTAACCAGCCAGTCCGATCGGTCGTCGCCGGCCGTGACTTCGAGTCGGATCGGCCGCTCGAGACCAGTTCCGAAACCGACTGCGAGAAACGAGGCGATCGGGTGGTCAAACCGATCGACGGCCCCGAACGCGCTGTCGACGATCGCGACGGTGACGCGTCCGCCTGAGGCGTCGACGTCCGATTCGGCACTGTCCGCGAGTTCGAACTGTTCGACGAGCCCGTCCGTTAATTGCATCGCGAGCGGTTCAGGTGCAGTCGCGAGATCGTCGGTGAGCGTCCGTTCGAACGACTCGAACAGCCCTGCCCCGGTCGGCTCGAGGACGAGCCCGCGCTGATCGGGATCGGTCGCGATCGGGCCGCTTCGGTCGGTGATGTCGGGCAACTCGTCGGTCGTTCGCTGGGGGATGTACAGACGGACGTCCTCGGCGGTGTCGGTCGGGACGTAGACGCGGTCGTCAGTCAGGCCGAGTTCGGCAGCGATCGACGCTTCGTTCCGTGCCAGCGCGGCGTAGGTCTGTTCACCGACACCCGCGGCGATGAACGTCTCGGGCGTCACGTAGTAGGTGAGGACGCCGCCGAACAGTCCCACCGCAGCGAGCGAGAAGAGGACGTCTCGCACGTCGGCGAAAACGAGGCCAGCGAGACCCGCGAGAACCCCGACGAGCGCTAATCCCGCTGCAGTGCGACGGTACTGTGACTGTCGAGCGCGGGCGTACTCGGCCTGCAGTCGTTGGTTTTCCTCCTCGAGGAGTTCCGCTTGCGCTGCGAGTTCGAGGCGGTCCCTGTCGTCTTCATCGGCTCGATCAGCGTCCGTCTCGGTCGTCATCTCGTCCTGGTCAGCGTTACTCATGCTCATGTCTCGATCCGTTGCTGGGGCTGGCTTTCGGCGGATTTGGAGATCGATTCGTCGGCCGGCGACCGGCCTCGTCCGTCTTCGTCGGGAACGAGTTCGAGGCGAACGACCTCGAGTCGGTGCAGGGCGTACGTGGCGATCGCGAGGAGACCGAGTACCGTCAGTGCCGCGAGAGAGATCGGCTGCGAATCGACGACAAGCCACGCGATACCCCCGATCGCGAGTACGCTCGCGATTGCAACGCCCATGAGGGGGATCGGATTCGTCGTCCGCCGAAGCGGGACGAGCAAAACGGCGACGAACGCGGCTTCGATAATGACGGCCGAACTTGCGTCGATCCCGGTCGGGACGACCGCGGCGAGTGCGACGTGGCCGAGCGCGAACGCGTACGGCGTACCGAACAGGTAGCCGACGAGCGCGGCCGCGATCCCTGCGAGGACACCGATCGGGCCCGAGACGATGCCGAACGCGACGACGATGGCACCGAGAGAAGCGCCGCGTACCCAGTCGCGGCCGACCGCGGTCGGTAGCGTGTCGATTCGAACACTCATGCGCGTCCTCCGGTCGATCGCCCTGCTTCGAGAATCGCTGCCAACCGATCCGCCGGCCCCACCTCGAGCGCCGTCACGTTATCGAACGCCGACAGTTCGCGTCGAAACTCCTCAAACGACACGTATCTGTCGTAGGCACGTTCGATATCCGCCAGTCCACCGGGTTCGTATAGGACCGTCGGCGCGAGCAGGACCAGAACGTCGCCCTTTCGCCGCGCGAGCGATACGGTCTCGCGAAGTTCTGCCGGCCGCGAATCGTCCGTACAGATGACGGTCCAGAGCCTTCCCTGCGCGTTCGTCGTGCCCGTTCGGACAGCGTCGAACAACGGATCCTCACTCACTCGCTCGCGATACACCCGTTGATCGGCATAGAACGGGCGAAGCATCCGCGCAAACGCGTCGTCTCCCTTACCGAGATCACTGAAAGATTGTTGGATGTCCCCGGGGGTAGCCGCGTTCGGCTTCCGTCCGCGAATCCGGGTCGTCGAACTGTCCGGTGGGCGACGCGGTGACGGGGAGTTGTCGCGACCCGAGACAGTGGTCTCCGGCGGTTCGGTCACTGCTGTCGGCTCGAGATCGAGCAACTGGCGGCGAACCGTGCCGTGGGTGACCGCTGGCGACGCCAGTCCGATCCGGCCTGTGATCCCTTCGTCGCCGACTGTCACCAGTCCGAGCGGGTCGTTGAGACGGCGCGCAGTCCCCGCGATCGCCAGCGCTACCTCTCGAAGCGAATCGAGCTTCGTCTCGGTTCGCGAGCCGGTGCCGAGCGCTGCACGGTGGTCGACGACGAGGAGGGTCCGCCGGTCGGTCTCGGCCTCGTACTCGCGGACGTACGGCGTGCCGTACCGTGCAGTCGCTTTCCAGGCGATCTGCTTTCCGGTATCGCCCGGAACGTACTCGCGTAGTTCGGCCAGTTCGATCCCCGATCCCGACCGCTCGGTCCCGTGAGTGCCGTACGAGGCAGCGATCCGATCACCGCCCTCGCCGACGTGTAGCATCTGGGGAGTAGACGGTTCGACCGTCACCGTCGGTGTCGCCCTCGTCGTGATTGTCTCCCAGAACAGCCCGTCCGTCGCCGTGACGGCGGCGTCATCGAACGCGTGGCGACCGGCGACGGGCCAGGTGACCGTCCGCGTCCGGTCCGTTCGTTCGGTACCGGGCTTGAGGGTCACCGAGATCGGCTTGGCTGTCCTCGCCCCGACTGGGAGTCCGGCAGTGATCTCGAGGGTCAACGCCGTCTCGGTCTCGCGCGTCGCGGTGAGCGTAACCGGGACCTCGGTGCCAGTGTAGACGGTCGTCTGGGCGGGCGATTGCACGACCGACAGGTCGTCGGTCGTTCGTTCGAGATCGCGAAGGAAGCGATACTGCTGGGTTAGCAGCCACGCACCGACGAGCACTGAGCCGCCGAGGACGACCGGGCGTGCGAACACCACCGCGAGGACGGCCAGTACGACGGCGAGCGCGACGACCGTCCAGCCCCGGCGCGTGGGATGCATATCTCGACAGATTTTGCTGAGTGAGTTGAAAGTACTGATTTTATAGTGACCCGTCGTAGCATTTCATGCTACGAATCCCGTGGGATGCCGTCCCCGAACAGACAAGGGGTGGTGACGAACGCAGTCTGTTCGTCACACGGCGATGACATGGTAACACTCGGCCGGGTAGACCCGAGCGCGGTAGGGCAGAGTAGCTCACTCGTGGGAGAAGCCACACAGCGTATGCGTTTTCTCAACGAGATATAGATTTATGGGGTAGGACATGGTGAAAGATCATCTTCTCTTGTAGGTCACTCGGTAATGTTAACATGGTTGAGTTAAACTATACGGAGTATGTTAGGCGACAGACGACTCATCACTGCACTCTTTCTGAGTGCCATGATGCTTCTGGCCCCTATTGCTGGGGCGGTCGGCAGCACTAGTGGTGCAGGAACGACAGCAAAGCTATCGACAGCATCGAACAGCGATTACATTGATGCTAGTGAGAATATAACGGTCTGGGACCGGTCACCAATTTCACTTCGGGCGGATACAGGTGCTTCAGGGGCGATAACTGTTGAAAACCTCTGGCTTGATGCGGAAACAGAACGCGCTGATTCCAGTTTACACCGTAAGACGCTTGCCGTGTTCCAGACGGATGAAGAAGTAACGCTTAGATTCGGCGAGCACGTTGATACAGGCGAATTTGAGGATCGATCCGATGTAACGCTTCTTACCGGATATCTCGAGGAGGACGCTGACGCCGACCTGAGTGATGTTCCGACGACCGGTCAGGAGTTAATGGATGAACTTACGTCAGAGAATGTTGACAACTTGAATGAGAACATTTCGTTCGAAAATAGGTCAGTTGAATTCGATAGTGACGGTAATCTGACGACGACAGTCGACCCGGACCGGCCCGGATTATACATGTATGTCCTTGCAACAGGGAATAATCTCGATGTCAACAACAATGATATCGAGATCAACGGGGAGACAACGATTGTCGGCGTCGAACAGCTCGCTGCACAGGAGACCCCGTCTGAGGTCACCGCCCCGAACTCGCCAGAGCCAGGTGACGATCTCGACTTTACCGTGAGTGCAACTGACTGGAGCGGTGACACCTCACATGCCGTCGTACTCTACGAAGAAGACTCTTTCACTAAGAGTACAATGACGGTTAATATCAGCGAGCAGGTGGACTCAGACCTTTCAACTGAAGATATCACTATCAAGCACGGAATTGCCGAGGTGAACGGAGTCCAGAACCTTCAGGACGATGTAACCGTTTTCGGACAGACGTTAGACAGTCGAACCGGGACGGGTGTCGTCCAGTTTGCTGATATCGCTAGCTTCCTCGCGAATGAAGCGGATATAGATGAGCCTAGGACAGAGATAACTGAGGACGCAATCAGTCTGGATGCCTCCACCACTGCTGTCCAGACGGATGAGGATGCCACGCTTACGGTGGAAACCCATGGTAACTGGTCGGAAGATGACTACCGCTGGATCCATGTCGCATCCGGTTCCTCGAGCGATCAACTGCAGGTGAATACAGGGACGGTTACGATTAAGGAGAGAGATGGTGGCGGTGGCGGTGGTGGCGGTGGTGGCGGTGGTGGTGGGAGTCCACCGACTGATGGAGACGATGACAAAGACGATAACGTCCCTGTAGGTGAAGAGGAGACCACATCACCTGTCGTAGATGAGGAAAAGGGTAAATCGACGGCGTCATTCCAGAAAACGGCTGTTGAACAGATCATCTTTGATAGCACCGACGTCACTGGAGACGTGACGAGTCGGGACCTTGGTCGGGAACCTGGCAAGACCGGCCCCTCTCCAGGGACATCGGTAGCAGTCGTCGAGATTATCGTCCCGGAAAACGCTAAGAACACAAGTGCTACGATCCGTACAGCAGTTTCAACCGACCGTATCGACGAGACCGGTGTCGACGCTGAGGATCTGCGGATCAACCGCTACAATGAAGATAAAGGGGTGTGGCAGGGACTCGACACCACCTTCGTCGAGGAACGTGACGATGAAGTCGTGTTAGATGCCCAGACACCGGGGTTCTCTTACTTCTCGGTGAGTGCGGTGAGCGAACCGACTGCCACTGCTTCTGCTTCAGCAACGACCATTAATGCGGGTGAGGAGGTTGAACTCAGTGCTGCAGGATCGGAAGACCGGTACGGTGAGATTGTTAGTTACAAGTGGGAAATCAATGGTCAGACGCTTTCAGGCGAAACTGTGACTACCACTCTTGAGGAAGGCGGTGAATATACGGCTGAGCTAACTGTTACAAATGACGCTGGCAAGACAGGAAGTGACTCTGTGACGATTACAGTTCAGGAAGAGGGTGACGGCAGCGATGGCGGTGACGGCGATGACGGCGATGATGGTGACGGTGGAGGATTATTACCCGTCCCTGGCTTCGGAGTTAGTATCGCGGTTACGGCGTTAGCGATGGTACTGTTAGTCCTCCGCCGACGGACCCCGTAGCAGTTACAGGTTGAACAGGCGCAATGCCACGGCCTGAAGGCCGTGGATACGCGCCGTCACTTAGTGACACAATCTACCGACGATAGCACGGCCTGATATTCCAACAGTTACCTGAACTAACACACATAATTACAATTGTAATGGTCACAGTGACTGTCACCGCGAAGTTTCACAACCCATCCCTCTCACGGCGCAAAGAGTGGCAACACGCCTCTCGGCTCTACCGTGACACCAAGCAGTTCTGCATCGACGGATGGGAGAACGGTGACTTCGGCAAGTCCGTGACCACAGCCAGCATCGACAACGACCTCTACTCGGCTATCCAGAACCAAGCCATTCGAGAGGCGAAATCCGACCACAATAAGGACGGAGAGGTTCGATACCGAGAGAGCCAACCGTTCGCCGTCAACAACCAGAACTGGGAACTCGATACGACCGAGAACGGCACGGTTGTCGTCGGCTTCCCATGCGTCTCTCAATGGTGGTACACTCCAATAGAAGTGTACGAAGACATTGCCGACCCCGTAGACCGACTGGTCGAAGGGGACGCCAAGAAGACGCGACTCCAAGTGTACCGTCGGGGAGGCGACTAGTACTGTACGTTCAACATCGAGTACGACGCCGACACGTCAGGTGAGACGCCTATCTTTAAACAGCGAGAGAATCCCGCCGTTCACGGCGGGCGTGAATCGCGTCACCCGACTACTCAATCCACCGTCGCCGACCGGTCCGAAACCCCAACGCTTAGTACGCACCGCATCGTACGTATTCGCAAGGGTTACGTCGGCTTTCGGCACTTGCGCGGAAGTACGAGACGCGCTGAAACCAACGTCCTGGGTTTTCCGGGGCGAAGGTTCCCACGGTCGGATGGACCACGGTTCATCGGATGCGGGGTTCGCGTCGTTCGCGAGCACGGTAAACCGACCCACTGGGCGGCTAAGTGTGACCGAACCGTCGATGCCGCGAGGCATGACCGCTTGGGTGAGAGACGCTCTGAGAAACCGAGCGTCGATGACACGCTTGCGGATGGGAGCACACGTGGCGGTGCCACAGGACGCTCCCGGGCGAGGGACGAAACCCGTTCCACCGACCTCGGGAGAGACGGTCCTGAAACCTGCTCGGCAACAGGCCGGGTTTCCTCGTGCTGGGGAAGCCCCGTCGTTTACGACGGGGAGGACGTCACCGGTGTCGATATAGGCGAACGACACATCCTCGCCGTGACAGCCTACGGTGAGGACGAATCAATGCTGGTATCGGGTGGTGAGGCGAAGTACGTTCGACACAAATATCGTTCCCTACGCGATTCGCTATCAGAAGCAGGTGCGCTTCGCGCACGTAACCGTGTGGGTAACAAAGAACAGCGTCGAATCAAGGACTTGAACCACAAACTCTCCCGTCGCCTCATCACGTTCGCAGAACAGTTCGAGAACCCCGTCATTCGGATGGAAGACCTCGAAGGTATCCGCGAGAACAGCTCATGGTCGGGAGTTCACTCGTGGCACTTTCACCAACTCCAACAGTTCATCACATACAAGGCCGAACGTGCTGGTATTCGCGTCGAGAAAGTTGATGCCTACCATACCAGCCAGCGATGTTCGGCGTGTGGTTCGATAGGAACCCGTGATGGCGACCACTTTTCGTGTTCGGAGTGCGATCGTGGACGCACGCCGACCTGAACGCTTCGGAGAACATCGCACAACGGGAGGGTGAACCATGCACGGCGTAACAGTTCGGCTGACGCGAACCGTGCTACCTCGCTGGTTGAATAGCCAGCCGTCGTCGACGCCCGCTGTATGCGGGGAGGAAGGCCCCATTGATAGGGCTGCACGCGCTGCAAAGCACGTCCTTGGTCACAACTGGACGGCGACCATCGAAGGGTCACGCGAAAGCGTACTTGAACCCCGAGGAAACGCGCAACCTGAATATCCACTTCGTGGATTCCCGCGTCTTTAGGCGCGGGAGGATGTCAACGAGCGTCACTAGTACTGTATTTCGGCTATTCTCTCGAAAAAGAGAATTCCAATTCCGCTGTATTCCCTCCCTGCTCGCGCCTTCGGCGCTCGCTGAGGGGGAGTTAGCGGCTCAGTTACGCTAGATCTATGTTGTATATCAGTCGAACAGAACAGTTAATTATCCATAGGCACGTCCCACGGATATGGCTAGGTCCGCCGCTTCACATCAGGAAAACACTGACATCTCCTCCATTGTCACAGCAGACGGCGTGACAAAGGTCTATACGAGAGGGTCTGAGCCTGGGCGACTTGGCCGGGTTCTTGGCCGCTCAGACCCTCCTACTGTCACCGCCGTTGATTCGGTATCGATTGAGGTTTCGAACGGTGAAATTGTTGGTCTTGCGGGTCCGAGTGGGAGCGGGAAATCAACGTTGCTGCATATACTCGCTGGATTGGAGCAGCCAACTGCGGGATCCGTTCTGTTCCAAGGGTCTGATCTTGCGAGGTTATCGAAACGCGAGCGGAGCCGACACCGGCTTGAACAGATTGGCATTGTTTTTCAGCAGTTTCACTTACTTGACTCCCTTTCTGCTCGAGCAAACGTCGCGCTTCCTCTCGTTGAACTGGGTGTTCCGAAGCGACAACGCCGGAAGAAGGCGGCCGATCTGCTTGAACGTGTTGGACTCGGAGATCGTATCACGCATCGTCCGGGGGAACTTAGCGGCGGCGAGCGACAGCGTGTTGCGATCGCTCGTGCCTTGGTAACGGATCCTGCGCTTCTAGTTGCAGACGAGCCGACGGGTGAGCTGGATACGGACACTGGTCGGACGGTTCTTCAAGCGTTCAAACAGGTCGCGGAGAACCGTGCTGTCGTCCTTGCATCACATGACCGTGAAACGCTTGAGATCTGCGATCGGGTAGTTACCCTCCGTGATGGACGAACAGTTGACCGTATGAACCAGGGAACGTCTAGTCAATGAGCCTTCGTAAGGTATTGACACGGTGGGTTGGACTTGTCGGTGTAGGGATTCGGCGGACGGCATCACGTGCGACTTATACGGCAAAGCAGCGGATCCGGTTCAGTGTTCTCGGTGTAGCTATCGTGATCGCTTTGTTGGTCACGGTTACCGGTCTTGGGATCGGTCTCGCTACCGGGACGACCGTCTACGATGATGATGTTGATTACTGGATCGTCCCCGACACGGATAGTCCGGAGTCGCCGTTAGTTGCGACCGACAATCCGCAGTTCAGTTCGGTCCATGAGACGAGCGACCGTATTCGTGGTCAAGATGGAGTAGAATCCGTGACACCTGTGTTATCACAGGTACTTCAGGTCGAAACCAGTGAGTCGACGGAATACGTCCTTGTAGTCGGAATCATAAACACTCCTACGGTTGATCGTGTTACCGGTCTCGACTCGGACTTGTTAACACCGAACGACCCGTACTACGATAACGGTGGGTATAGCGGTGAATGGACCGGGGAGGTCATCATGTCAGAGGGCGCAGCCGATGTTCTTGAGGTTTCATCCGGTGATTCAGTGACAGTTGCTGGAAACGAGTCGTTCACGGTCACAGCTATCGATGAGCAGTCGCAGTCTGTCGGAAATGTCCCAACTGCCTTGGTCCAGTTAAGCGAGTTGCAGACCGTAACTGGTGCTGCAACGTACGATCAGGCGGACCAGTTCGTTGTCAGCACGAATTCGCCAGCGGTTCAAAATGATCTTGCACAGATCTATCCACAGTCGTCTGTCCAGTCTCGAGGTGAGATGACAGCGAGTATGACGGTGGATTCCGAGTTATCCTTAGCGCTTTCACTTACAGCATTTATCGTCTCGCTTTCTATTGGAACGCTGTTCGTGGTGACAACAACGGGGTTAGAGATTGCCGCGGATCGACAGCAGCTAGCGGTCCTTTCCGCGATGGGGGTTTCGGTTCGAAGTCAGTTGCAACTCGTTGGGGTTCAGACGATTATTATGACAGGAGTTGGTGGCGTGATTGGCGCTATTGGCGGATTAGCCGGGATTCGGGTTGTGAACGCTATTGCAGTCCGGACAGTGACAACTGGACCGATAGCGGTCTCTCATCCCCTATTCATTGGATACGGGGTCATCGCGGCATTGTTAGTGGGCCTTCTCTCACTACCACTCCTGTTAGTGGTGGCTCGCCGTGTGTCCGGAGGTGTTCCGTAAGGATGCTTCAGTGGTTCCGTAACCGCTGTCGACAGCATGTCGTTCGGCTTCGGACGGCTGGAAGTCTTACTATCGCTCAGTTCCGGCAACAGAAGCTCCGGCTTGCGTTAGCGATTATCGGCGTTGCGCTTGCCGTTCTCGCCGTAACATTACTTGCCGGAACAGGGATCGGTGTCCTTGAGACCGGTGAGCAGCAGTTTTCTGCGGCGGAACGAGATCTCTGGGTAACAGCAGGTGAAACTCGGATCACATCTGCAGGCGGTGGTGGCTTCGAAAATACGTTGTATGACTCTCGGAATATCTCAGCTAAAATGCAGTCACACGAGGGTGTGTCACACGCCATCCCGTTAGCATTCGAAACAGTGTATGTGAGTACAGACGGGAATGACGAGTTTGATACCTTCATTGCGACAGGACTACCTCAGGGTGGGCCAGCGGTCCAGGTAACGGAAGGGGAAGGATTGGAAGGAGATCCACACTATGCAAATGGGACATATGACGGGGAGATGACCCGTGAGCTTCTGATCGACAGAGAGACAGCGAATACCCTGGACGTATCGGTCGGGGATACTGTCAATGTTGGTGGCTCACTTGCCGCGGCGAGAGAAAACGAGTTCACTGTTATCGGGATTTCGCCCACGTTTGAACAGATGCTTGGGACGCCAACAGTAACGATGCCGCTCAGCGAACTGCATCAGATCACGGGGAATACGCGAACTGAACCGGCAACATTCATTACAATTACTGTTGAAGACGGGGCAGATACTGCGGCAGTCCAGCAGGATTTAGAGGCGGAGTATCCAGAGTACGAGATACGGTCAAACCAGGAGCAGCTTTCGGCGGTGTTACAGGAACAGGTGCTTCTGCTCGCGGCTGCAGCCACGCTTGTTTTCCTCGCGATCGGTGCTGGGATCGCTCTCACGGTCTCGCTCCTCTCACTTGTGATCCATCAGCAGCGCCAAACGTTTGCAGCTCTCACCGCGCAGGGGGTTTCATCATCGCTGCTTATCTATACCGTGATCGGACAAGGGCTCATAATCGGAGTTCTCGGTGGCGGGATTGGTATTCTTCTCACCCTACCAGGAGTCACTACATTGAACAAACTCTCTGAAGCCGTGGTTGGCTTTGACGGCCTTGTTCAAACCGCACCTTGGATCTACGGTGGTGGACTGGGGATCGCTGTAATTATCGGGACCATCGCTGCAGTCATCGCTGGATGGCGTATAAGCCGGACACCGCCATTAGAGATACTCCAGTAAACGGCGAGATTCTCTCGCTATTTAAAGATAGACTCTCTATTTGTAACCGCTTATCACTAATCAAGATTTTATTATAGGGTATGTGTTTAGCCCGAGCTGATTTCGCCACCATCTCATAGGAGGCGCACAAATCGGGCTGTATGAGCTGGCAGCGGAGGTTCGTGATGATCCACAGGGATGGGCTCCGTCGCGGAGCCCATCCCGTTGCCTCCGCTGTCTGTACTGGAAGGTGGGATCTGTGAACGGAGATGATCTCACCAAGGACGAGTTGCTCTCCCGGTTTTTGCAACTTGAACAACGAGTCGAAGAGCTTGAACAAGAGAACACACAGCTCCGAGAGAAGTTGCAAGAGAAAGACGAGCGGGTCGAAGAACTCGAAACACGTCTTCGCAAATACGAGAATCCGCACACTCCACCCAGCAAGCGACGGTCGGGGACCGATGAGTCCCCGACCTCGCAGGACGACGAAGACGACGATGTCCGAACTGATGGCGGTACTCCTGGTCGAAAGGACGGTCACGATCCGGAGTGGCGTTCTACAGCTGATCCCGACGAAGAAATCGAAGTCACCTGTGACTGTTGTCCTGAGTGTGGCGACCACTTCGACGAGTCGGTGGGCGTCAGCCCCCGACTCGTCGAGGAGATTCCTGATCCGCAGCCCCCAGAAATCACCCGGTACAACCGCCACTACTACCAGTGCGATTCCTGTGGAACAGAGACAGTTGCGGCTCACCCCGACTGCCCCGATGAGGGGCAGTTCGGGGTGAACGTCATCGCTCAATCAGCTCTGTCACGGTACGATCATCGCCTTCCCTACCGGAAGATCGCTGACCGCTTCGAGCAACTGCATGGACTCGAACTCTCGGGTGCATCCGCGTGGCACGCGACCGAGCGCGCTGCGCGCGCCGGTCGCTGTGAGTACGACCAGATCCGTCAAGAGATCCAAGATGCCGACGTGGTTCATATCGACGAAACAGGTATCAAACGTGAGGGTGAGCAGGCGTGGATCTGGACGTTCAAGACCGCTCAGCATACGTTATACGCGGTCAGAGAGAGTCGTGGAAGTGATGTTCCCGCGGAAGTCCTCGGTGAGGACTTCGCGGGAACGGTCATCTGTGACGGGTGGACGGCGTACCCAGCTTTCAGCAGCAACCTCCAGCGGTGTTGGGCGCACATTCTTCGAGAGGCTGAAGACGCCGCGGAAAAGCAGGCAGAAGGTGAACCGATCTACCACGCTCTCAGACAGGTGTACGTCGCTCTCCAGGCCCGGCTGGAGAGCGACTTGACAGTCCGTGAGCGAGCAGACCTCCAGCGTGTGGCGCGAAGAGAGCTTGAATCGCTGATTGAACGGTCAGTACCCGACGGACCAGTGGCAACACTGCTCGGGAAGATCGAAGGAGGTCTTGACCACTGGCTCACCTTCGTCGGTGAGCCAGCGGTCTCTCCGACGAACAATGCCGCAGAGAACGCGCTTCGTGAACCAGTGGTTCTCCGGAAAATCATCGGAACGCTCCGTAATGACCGAGGAATGTTCGTTCACGAGACGATCTTGTCCCTGCTGGCGACGTGGCGCCAGCAGGGACGCAATCCATACGAAGAGCTTCGTCGAGTCGTCAGCAGCAATGATATGATCTCACGGGCTCACGCTGTGCCGGCTGTCGAGACCTCGGGGTAAACACATACATTATAGGTATGGCTTGGCCAGAATCAGAAAGAAGTCCCAATCGACTGTTCCTTGGACCGCCACCCGATAACGAGGAAACAACGTTCTATCTCGAGCAGACGAGTCCGGGTGACCAGCCGCTACCGTCAGTGTTCGTGTCGACCCGGCATTCGTCGACGGCGGTTTTCGAACGCTATCGGGAGTCTATTGCCGATGATTCCCCAGAAATCGACGTTATTACCGTCGACGAAGCAAGCCACGTCCCCGCTTCTCACCCCCGAGAGGATGAGGACTACGCTGGGCGTCTGGTTTCGGTCGGAACTCGAGATCTGTCAGGGCTCGAAATCGCGATTAGCGACTCACTTACTCGTCAAGAGGAAGAGAGTCTGAACCAGCTCTGGTTTGACTCGCTAACGCCTCTGATACGGACGCTCGGTCTCGATGATGTATTCAAGTTCCTCCACATGATGACGAATCGTGTCGAGCAAGCAGGAGCTATCGCATCCTATCATCTCGATCCAACGGCTCACGAACCACAGACGGTCAATACGGCTGCGTTGAATCACTAGACGGCGTCGGGGAAGGTCAGTAAATCGAAGGAGTTGAAGCGGGAAAATTTGGTTGTCCATGACGCAAATCTCCCGCTTCACCGAGCGTTGCGTCTCGATTGCACAAAGAGTTACGGGTGAACGAGGCGAATCCGCCGCCCCGACCGGTGGCGGCGGATTCGCCGACTATGCCCTCATTTCGCTGCATTGTCTCCGGATTTACCTTGATACGTCCTATCGGATGACGATCGATCTGTTGAAGGAAATGCCGCAAATAACAGGGGAGATCGGCCTTGACGTGGCCGATCTCCCCGCTCCATCTACGCTGTGTAAGGCGTTTGATCGGATCGAGATGAGTGTCTGTCGAGTGCTGCTGCGCCACTCGGCGCAGCTGCACAACCCTTCTGAACACGCTGCTATCGACGCAACATTCTACGAACGTGATCGTGCGAGCCGCCACTACTGCCACCGAACGAATTACCGCGTTCAAACGCTTAAAGTCACAAAACTCGTCGATACAGCAACGCAAGCCGTTCTTGATCTCCATTGTTCGACGACGTTAGAAGGAAGCGACGCAGACCTCGCCGAGCAGATCGCCCGCCGGAATGCGGGCGATCTGCGGTCACTTGCTGCTGACAAAGGCTATGACAAGCAACAACTCCGAGAACGACTGCGTGAACTCGACATTCGCCCACTGATCAAACACCATCTGTTCTAGTTTAGTGACGGAGTGAAGCAGGATCTCAGCGGAGACTATACCGAATTGAGGCGGATTAGCTCAGGAGACTGGGTTCGCTGGAGCAGGCAGTCGCTGATTTGTTGTGTGATACCTTCGAGGCGGCGCACTCACAGCCGTGAGTGCGTCGCCGTTCCAGCGCTGCCGCTATCGACACAGGTGCTTCCCCGGTCGTCAGGCGAGTTCGTTACCAGAACTCGCCTGACTCAACCTGCTCACGTAACCGCGGTCGATGCGGATTTGGATCACGTGAAGCCCACAGCAACAACTCATCTAAATCCGGAAGTTCGTACCCTAAATCGAGCATCACGTACAACTGAATCAGGTGTGAATGGCGTTCGACAGCGTGAGAACATCGTCGACGAGGAAGTTGCGGCGACGACGCTGTGGCGTCGTCGGCGCTTTCCCGTTGTTTCACGTCCAGTTTCCGGAGTTCATCGACGATAACACGGCTCATCAGCAGTGAGATTGCGGCCATGATGACCAGAGCTTCGATGATGTACGGATCGGTCGTGTTGATTTCGTCAAGTCCGAAGCGTGATTTCAGTTCTTTGAACAATAATTCTATTTCCCAGCGCGCCCGATAGAGCTGTGCGATATCGGGCGCACTATAGTCGTCTTTCGAGAGATTTGTCAAATAGAGATGGTACTCTTCAGTATCCTCGTTCCAAACACCGACCAGTCGGAACGTTCGGGTCGTGCTGGTGCACGACCCTCGCTTTCGCTCGAACGAGAGGGTGATGCGAACATCGATTTCCTGTCGCTGCAGGTCGTCAAGGACGTCCTGCAGCGACTCTCCTTCGAGCGGGATACTGTTCCCCCGCCACGTCCGGAGCTCTTCGACGATCTCGAAGTTTGCGTCGTCTTTCACACGGGAGACGAACCAGCCGTTATTCTGGTCGATGCGGTCGAACAACCAGAAGTCGTAGAAACCGAGATCGAGCAAGACAAGTGCGCCAGCTACCCACTCGCCGGTGGGTAGCTGGCTCCGTTCTTGGGTTTTAGCGTCAGTTGTTCGGTACCGTGTTGGAAGGCCAGTTGAGAGTGATTCTGTTAGGTGAAGTTTCAGACCGGCCTGATCGTCACCGGTCGCAGCGTACACATCCGCGGCGTCTTGATAGAGAGAAACAATGCTCCCATCGGCAATGAGGACGTCTCGAAAGCGTTCGAGACGTCCGCTAAGGTCGGCATTTCTGGTATCGAGATTCTCGATGGCATCATCGAGAATCTCTCGAAGGAGTGCAACGAACGGTGGAGAGAACCACCCGTGGAAGGTTGCATAGGAGAGTTCATCGCAGTCGGACATTTCGACGAATCGTTCGAGAAAAGCCTGTACAGATCGGTCTGACCCAGCAGCGAAGCCAAGTGAAAGCGTGTAGAACAGCGCAACAGCGTCGAATTTCCGTTCACGCTCGACGAGATTCGTTGCGCGAGCGCGCTCGCGCAACTCATCGGAGGGAAACGCTCTTTGAATCCGATCAACAATCACTGAATCCGGTGGGGAGTAAGTCACACTATCCACCGGATTTCTCTGACTGGTAGTTACAACGATATCTAATCAGACGACGGTACACTCTGCTAAACTAGAACGGATGGATCAAACACCGGATTTTCGCTCCGTACGATTATGCACATAACGCCCGCATTGACGACAATCGGTACGCTCAGCGGTCAATGGCCGAAACCGTCAACTCAGCTGTCAAGCGCTCGCTCGGCTACGCCGTGCGAGCGCGTACCTGGTATCGAGAGTTCCGTGAAATCGCCTTGATGTGTGTTGTCTATAACATCAAGCGGGCCGTCAAACAGTGAAATCCAACGCGGTATGGCGATTCAACACAGCCGTCAATACGCTTGTATACCAGTTCGACGACGTCATCTGGTTAGACTAACAGTACGTTGTCATCGCTCGAATTGTGCGACTATCTTTCTTCGAGGAGAGAATCCCGTCCTTCAGAACGAACGAAAGCGGGGCGTGTAGCTCACCAGTTAGAGCTAAAGGGACACGGGCGATGCCACTGAGGGTTCAGGATCAGACACTGCTACGAAACCTTAAGTAAGTCTCTGTTGACATCCTCCACCTGCCTAAAGGCAGGGGAATCCCCAACATGGGGAATCCAGCCTGCTACTGGAGAGGTTTCAGCCCCACTCCGCGAGCGTCGTCTGTGCGGGTCTCGCACTCGACTCACGGTGGACTGTGGCACTATCAAGGGTGCTCCCATCCCGTGGCGAGTCATCGCGTTCCGGTTTCCAAGGAACGCTCTCTCCCCACGGGTCAACGCGATTCGCAATGTTCGCTGCTGCGTTGATATCCGCCTGATACTCCGTCACCCAACACTCCGGGTTCGTACATGCGAACTCGGCTTGTGACCCACGACGGCCGATGTGACCGCAGGCATGGCACGTCTGGGACGTGTAGCGCGGGTTCACGAACTCGACTGGGATACCGGCTTCGAGGGCTTTGTCCTCGATGCGGTCGGTGAGTCGGGCGAACGCCCACGAGTGCAAGCGTCGGTTCATGTACGTCCCATAATCTAGATTCTCACGGATGTACGACAAGTCCTCGAGCACGATTACTGGATCGTCAAAGGACTCGGCGTATTCGACGGCTTCTCGAGACGCCTTCTCGACGATATCCGTCAGGGCGTTCTGGTAGTGGTCGAAGCGTTCGTCGACACGCCACTGCTCGGCGTCACGCTCTTGGAGTCGTCGGAGCGTCGTGTACATCTCCTTGCGGAGTGCTCGCGCACGACCGCCGTTGTAGATGTACGGTTGGGTCGGAGTGTCGTCCTGACAGGCACAGCCCGTCAGCAGTTTGGACTCTCCGATATCGAAACCGTATGAGTTTACCCCGAAGTCTCGACAGCCGGCACAGCGTGATCCCGTGAGAGCATCTCATTGTTGTTGACGACTCGACGAAGTTCTTCGTATGGATTGCGTCCCTGCTGGCGCCATGTCGCCAGCAGGGACAAGATCGTCTCGTGAACGAACATACCTTGCTCTGTTGCAGCGTCGAATAGCACCAGTTTCAGCCTTGTTCTCGGCTGATTTCCGTGAGGCTTGTGGGGAATTGGACGCCGTCTTGCGATATGAGGTCGAAACGACCGATCATACGGCAGTGTAAGAATCTTGCCAAACAGCACGTGGATAACCCTGACGAACCCGCTGCGCCGGACGGCGCCAGCGGGTTCGCCGAGTGGACTCAAATCGCGTTTATCCTCTTGCATGCGGAACTCGACAAAGATTTCCGAGAGACTGAAGCATGGTTCAATGACTCCAGAGCCATCCGTGAAGAGCTTAACATCGACAAATCGCCGGATCACACCACGCTCTGTCGATGGGAGCAACAGGTCGACATGCGTGAACTCCGCAGCCTGCTCCGCCGCAGTGCGGAGCAGGCTGGCTGGTCGGGAACAGCAGCAATCGACGCCAGTGGCTTCCAGCGAGATCAAACCAGCTATCATTACCGGAATCGTGCTGGCTTCTCGTTTCACAAGCTGAAGACAACGATTTTGGTCGATACAGAGTCACTGGCGATCAAAGACGTTCATTTCACGACGAAGCGCAAGTGGGACGGACACATCGGCTTGCAGGTCTATCGGCGCAACGCCGAAGACCTGCAAGAGTTCCTTGCAGATGCGAACTATTCGTGGTCAGATCTCAGAGAGGAGTGTCGCGCTGGCGCGACACGACCGCTAATCAAACACAGGGAGCACAATGCGCTGAAGAAAGCGCATAACGCTCGGATGGACGAAGATCTGTACCATCAGCGGACACTGAGTGAGACTGCGTTCTCACTGCTGAAGGATGACGGTGAGAAGTTACGCTCTCGGAGCTGGCACGGCCAGTTCCGAGAGCTCACGCGCAAGTGTATCGTGCATAACCTATCGCAGGCGGCGAGTTAGGCTCGCCGCCTGCTCTCTTTCTCTGGACGTATCCGCCAGAGACATCGCCGTCATCCACGTACGGGTTCTCACAAAGTGACCTAATTCTGATGGTTGCAGAATCAACGAACTGTACTCCTCCCACATCATCCAGATCTCAAAACCATTAGTACAGGAGTTCTAACGCCATCTGCCTGAATATCAAAATTTCAATACTGCCGCCGTCTTGCGTTCAACAGAGCAACATACCTCGATCGTTACGAAGTGTCCCGATGATTTTCCGGAGAACGACTGGTTCACGAAGTGCGTTCTCAGCTGCGTTGTTCGTCTGGGAGACCGCTGGCTCACCGACGAAGGTGAGCCAGTGGTCGATCCCTCCTTCGATCTTCCCGAGTAGTGTTGCCACTGCCTCGTCGGTTACTGACCGCTCAACGAGCGATCTAAGCCCGTTCTGGCATGATCGGTGCATCTGTGCTCTCTCACGAGGACTCGGGTCGGTCTCCAGCCACGACTGGAGACCGACGAACATCTGTTTGAGATACCGGTGAACCGGCTCTGCCTCCTCGTGGTCACTAGCAATGTCCTCGGCTTCCCGGAGAAGATGTGCCCAGCACCGCTGAAGATTACTGGTGAACGCTGGATACGCCGTCCACCCATCGCAGATGACCGTTCCCGCGAAGTCCTCGCCGAGGACTTCCGCGGGGACATCGCTCCCACGACTCTCTCTTACGGCGTACAGCGTGTGCTCTCCCGTCCGAAACGTCCAGATCCATGCTTGCTCACCCTCGCGTTTGATACCAGTTTCGTCGACGTGAACGATCTCTGCTTGCTGAATCTGTCTTCGAATCTGTTCATATTCGCAGCGACCGGCGCGCGCAGCGCGCTCGGTCGCGTGCCATGCGGACGCGCCTGAGAGTTCTAACCCGTGCAGTTGCTCGAAGCGATCAGCGATTTTCCGGTAGGGAAGGCGGTGATCGTACCGAGAAAGTGCTGCTTGGGAGATGACGTTCACCCCGAACTGCCCCTCATCGGGGCAGTCGGGGTGTTTAGCAACAGTTTCTGTTCCACAAGAGTCGCACTGGTAGCAGTGGCGATTGTACTGGGTGACTTCAGGAGGCTGCGGATCAGGAACCTCCTCGACGAGTCGGGGGCTGACGCCCACCGACTCGTCGAAGTGTTCGCCACATTCGGGACAACAGTCACGGGTGACTTTGATCTCTTTGTCGGGACCAGCTGTTACACGCCACTCTGGATCATGGCCGTCCTTCCGTCCAGGAGTGCCGCCGTCGGTTCGAACATTCTCGTCTTCGTCGTCCTGCGAGGTCGGGGACTCGTCAGTCCCCGACCGTCGCTTACTGGGCGGTGTATGCGGATTTTCGTATTTGCGAAGACGTGTTTCGAGTTCTTCTATCCGCTCGTCCTTCTGGTCAAGTTGCTCTTGCAACTGATCGATCTTCTTGTCCTTCCGCTTGTTTTCTTGCTCAAGTTCTTCGACCCGCTGCTCAAGCTGAAGCAACCGAGAAAATAGCTCTTCTTTGGTGAAATCGTCTGCGTTCACAGACTCCACCAACCAGTTATGACAGCAGAGGCAACGGGATGGGCTCCGCTGCGGAGCCCATCCCTGAGAGTCGTATCCGATGTCTGCTGCCTGTTCATGTCGCGTCCGTTGAACGCTTCCTACGAGACAGTACCGAAATCAGCTCGGGCTAAACACATACTCGAAACCAATTCGACTCGGGTCACCCGGTGTATCTGGTTCGGCTACCTCATACTCGACGGTGACGTGTAGCACCCAGTTCGTGCGGTGCTGTTGGAGTCGAAACTCGCCAACCGTCACGCTCTCGTCGAGCAGGTCGAACCAGAGCGATTCCTGTTCGGGATCGATCTGGAGCGGAATCCAGAAAGCGTTCCCACGTCCGGCCTGTGGAACGCGCCAGCAGAACTCGTGTGTACGTTCGTCGGAATGGTCGAGGGTGAACCCACGGTTCGTGAACCGAACCGGGTGGTCGTCGGCCAACTCCGACGCGTTGTACGTATCCCGAAGTTTCGGGACGTAGTTCTTGAGCGCATCCTTCGCATAGGACGTGAGCGTGTACGGCGTGACGATATCGTTGACCGCCGTCTGCGTCTCCACACCACTCTCGAAGGTGTCCGAGAGTGCACGACGGTAGGTCGCCACGGTACGCTCAAGGCGTTGCTCTTTGCCCGTAGTGGGCGGGGCGAGCGTGGCTTCGAGCGTTTTCGTGGCGGTCGTCGTCACAACTACGAGTACGGCACCGTGAGTTATAAACGAAACGGAAATAGTGCAGATATGTGTGCGCTACATAAAGATAGAGATCGACGACGAGGAACAGTACGAACGACTGAGCGAGATAAAGGACTCGCACGGAATGACGTGGAAAGGGGTCTTACTCCGAGGTGCGAAGGGGTTGGATTCCGACGGGCCGTTGAGCGAGGACTGACTAACCGAGTGACGCGCTTCCTCCACGCCCTAAAGGGCGTGGTATCCGCGCTGTGGTATCTATGAGTGGGAGTTCCGCGGTGCCTACCTCTCGTCGCCGACGAGAGGTCCCCCTGCGCCCGCGGGTAGTGGCTAGATCACGGTCTACGAGCGTGTCATAGAAAGAGTCACGTACGAAGCAGCAGGGTGCGCGAAGTGTGTCCAACACAAGCGCAACCCTGCAAGACGTAGCTTCGGTAGACGACTTCTTGAATGTCGCGGCTACCGAGACAGTACCGCTCATCCGTCTTTAGTTAAGACTCACACCTCGGTTGTGTAGCGGTAGCGAGCGTCTCTTGTAAGATTGGTCGTTGCTTGTGGATCTTTTGAGCGTCTTCGATCAGCCGGTCGAGCAGCGGCGGCGGTGAGTAGCCGAGGAACTCACCGAGTTCGTGGAGAATAAGCTGGGCGTGCGACCGAAAGGTCGCCGCCCAGCGCTCTGTCGGAAACACAAGCTCATCATCCGCCTGCTCAGTGACTAGATCCAACAGATCGCGGCTTACAAGCAGCGACAGCAGCGCTGCGTACAATAAGATCCTCACCACGTGTTCGTCACTCGTGTCGAACTCGTCCAATTCGTACTGCGTCTTCAGCTCCCGGAACAGCAACTCAACTTCCCACCGACAGCGGTAGATCTCCGCTAAATCCGCCGGAAAGAACTCTTTCCTCGCTAAATTCGTTATGTACAGGTGGTAGTCGTCGGCGTCCTCATTGTGGACGCCGACGACGCGAAATCGCTTCGTATCCAGCGACTGTGTCCCATTGTACGGCCCTCGTTTGAATTCGACTTCGACCTCTACATCGATGTATTTCCGGTCAAGATCATTGAGAACAGCTCGGAGCTGCTTGCCCTCTAAGGGAATGGCGCGGCCGCGCCATTCCCGTAACTCCCCCGTAATCAGCGGATTCGCGTTCTGCTTCAGCCGACTCACGAAGTAGCCGTCGTTTTCGTCGATCAACGCAAACCGGCGGTACTTGAAGTACGCGAGATCGAACAGCAGGAGGCGATTCTCAAGCCACGGCCCTGTTTTGAACAAGGTGCTGTCGTGCGTTTTCTCGTTAGCAGTATCGAGCCGTTCAATCGTCTGCTCTGTGGCATTATGGAGCAGGTGGAGCTTCGCTCCAGCCTGCTCCTCGTGGCGGGCTTCGAACTGGTCTGAGAGAAATTCGTGTAACCGTAACACCGTTCCATCAGCGATCATCACGTCTCTAAATCGGTCGAGATCAGCGTCAACAGCGTTAGGAACAGCGACCTCGTCGAGACCATGCTCGACGAGGTCGCGGAGGTACTCCGCAAGTGTCGGTGTCAACCGCTGATAGAATCCACCCGGAGAGATCGTCTCATCGGCAGTAGAGTTGTAACAGCGTCTAAACCCAGCGAGTGTTCGGCTTTCGCCTGCGGCGAAGCCGAACACGAACGCCCAAACGAAGGCAGGGATCTGGAGCTTGCGGTCACGTTCGACCACGCCGAGTTCCTCGGCGTGCTCTTCGAGGAACTCAGAGGGAAACAGTGTAGTGAGCCGACGCATAATCCGAGATGAGGAGTCCTTGTCGTGCACAGACTGGACTTCCTCATTCCTTCCGAAAGATGCCTCGATAAGCCGCCGCTATCACGCGGTTTCTCGCTTAACTAAAGACGAATGCAGTACCGCTGTTCGAGCACCTTGAGTTCGAGTTTCTGCTGGAGTATGACGTGTTCGCCCCCTCGAAGCGGGGGCGAACACGAGTTCACCAGCCACCAGACCTCTTTCGTGGCTTTCTACACTGCTACTACAAGGACATCTACGGCACACGACCGGTTGCACGAGAACTCCAACACGGCCTCGTCTGGTACTACTGCAGACTCGACAAACCACCATCCAGGGACACGATTGACCGGTTTCTTACCGACCTCGAACACGTCATCGACGATGTCTTCGAGAGACTCGTCGAGCAGGCTGCCGCCCGCAGCCTGCTCGACTCAACGTACTCCATCGATTCAACGCACATCGAGGCGATCCAGTACAACGATGCTGCCTCGTGGAACTACGATCCAACGGCCGAAGAGTACTACTACGGCTTCGGCTGTACGATCGTCTCAACCGGCGCAAAGATCCCGATCGCAGCGGAGTTCACACAGGCCAAACAAGCAGACCAAGAGACGGCGATGCGCGTCACCCGTGACGCGCTCGCCGTCGATACACCGATCTGGATGCTTGGAGACAGCGCCTACGACATTCTCGATTGGCACGACTACCTGCTGGCCGCAGGAGTCGTGCCAATCGCTCCATACAATCCGCGAAACACTGACGACCCGAAAGACATCGAGTACAGGGTCGAAGACCGAATCGAGAAACACAGCGAGGACGTTCAGCTGAAACAATCCATCTTGGACGAGACGTACAACAGCCGGACAGGAGTCGAGCGAACCAATGACGCAGTCAAGGACTGCGGCCTCGGGCACGTCCGCGCCCGAGGCCGCGTCCATGCACGAACAGAAGTGTTCCTTGCACTGTGTCTCCGGCTCGTCGTTGCAATCACCAACTACGAGCGAGGAAACGAACCGGGCTGTGAGAAGCTATGAGATGGATTCTATGACACGCTCCACGGTCTACAGTTAGGGGGTGGGTATACGAGTCTCCCACTCGGAGAAGGGACATGGACCGGCGCAAGCGGCTGGGATTGCGGCTCCACCGCGCGCTGCTCTACTGGGGGCTCCTGCGCCATCCGCGCGGACGGGCAGCGGCCCGCGAGCAGTATACGCCGACTGGGAAGCGCCGCGACCAGGATTCGCCAGCCAACGCCGATGCTGCTGGCGACCGCTCGGACACTTAGATGGGGCGGCCGCAAGCGACGGTGCTGTCCTGCCGCCACCCGCCAGCGAGGGTGGGCAGCCGATCAGGTGGGCTGCGTGGTATGATCGGCCCGGCGAGCGACCAACACGGATCCGGTAGCGCGTGTGCCGGACCGTCGCGCCTGCCTCGAGGTGGTGAATCGCCGGGTCACCCTTTTGTCCACCAGGTGAGGGGCAGGTCCCGCGAATGCTGCAAGTGGCCGGCGCCTCTGTCAGCTTTCTCTCGTCACGCCGGACGGCTGCCAGAGCGGCGCTCGAGTGGTGCTGACGGCGCATCAATCAAGAGGTCGCCCCCGGTGCCCAGCACGCCGTCAGCACAGTAGGCCGTCGCCCTCTAGCGGTGGCGTCCCGGTCAGGTCTACGAAAGTGGTGACCCAGCTGTCGCGTAGCAGAGACACCTCATAGACCGCGTACTAGGAGCGGGTAAGACCAGTGACTCGTCGGTGGTCACCGCCGCTTCTGCCCGACGGTGCAGGGCCGGCCCCGCCGAGACCTGGGAGCCATCGGCGTGGCTCGATGCGCCGCCGCGAACGCGTCGGGGATGGCTGTCCCGAGCGCTGGCGGGTGCTGCCGCTGGTGTCTTCGGGCCCGTGCATGTGCGAGCGTGATAGACACATACACCTGTTGCAGGCGGCATTGCGTGCGACCGCGACCGATCGATAGACTAGGTCACCGCCGATCCGGGACCCAACAGGTGGTTCAAGTTGCTACACCCGGATCCGTCTCGTCCCCAGCCCTCGAGTCTGAGACGGTCTGCAGGACCAGCCCGCATAGTATCATCGCAGCCGTCACCAGCTCGGGCCAGGCGGCAGTACTGGTGGCTGCCACTAAAGGGCGACACCGGCGCCGGACGCGGGCGTGGGGCCGCTTCACCACCCGCACACGCGGTAGCGACGACCCGCACCGTGGCTGTCGAGGCGGTGGCGCGCCAGTCACCGAACATGCGGTGCCGCAGCCAGGTCGGTGGCGCGATCCGCCTGCCTGTCGTGGCTGGCGACCTCCAGACAGCGGGCGTTCGGCAGTCGACAAACGCACTGCCGGTGTTTACAGCCAGGACGACTCCCGCGACTCGGTCACCTAGAGTCGGGCGACTGACAGCGGCGTCCGCCGGAGTACTGGCCGGTGTGGCAGATAGCCACCCGATTAATCGCCTGCCGCCGGGTCGTGGCCGTCTGTCTCCGTGGCCGATTGGGCGCCGGCCCGCGTGCGGGCGGGCCGGTACTCTCGCAGCATCTCGGCCAGAAACGAGGTGAACACCGTCTGAACGCCGAGCGCGATGGCGACGAGCGCGGCAATATCGCTGGTGACGACCGGTAGTGCCGCGTAGCCGGCCGTCAACCACCTGTGGAGCAGGGCCAGCGCATAGAGGCTTCCGCCCGCGAACACTACGCAGCCGCCGGCACCCCCACGCCTGATCGTGAGGGCCCGATTCAGCCACCTCGTGAGCGGATCCGACGGCTGCTGGATCGGATCCGTCGCCACGGTCGAGAAGACGGCGAAACTCATGATCTGATAGCCGACGAGGACGAGTACGCCGCCAGCGATCATCGACCGCACGCCGAGGGTGATGCCACCGACAGGAGCACCAGCCGCCACGAGGCCCATGAAGATCAGTCCGAGTATGCCCAGGCCGAGGCCTGGGACCGAGAACAGATAGCCCGGGGCGTTGGTGAGCATGAACCGGACGTGGCGCCAGCCGTCCCGGAAACTCTCGAGGGTGGCCTCCCCCTCGCGTTCGTGGTACGTGATCGGGACCTCCTCGATCGCCAGCCCGCGGGCACCGGCTTTCATAATCATCTCGCTGGCGAACTCCATCCCATCGGTCTCTAACTCGAGCGTCTCCAACGCAGCGCGCGTAACCACCCGAAAGCCGCTGTGAGCATCGCTCACCTCGGTACCGTAGAACGTATTGAGAAACCGTGTGAGCAGTGGGTTGCCGATATACCGGTGGAGCCAGGGCATCGCGCCCGGCTCGATCTCCCCCGCGAGGCGACTCCCCAGGACCAGATCGGCGTCGGTCGCGACGAGGTGTTCGACGAGGTGTGGGATGGCGGCGAAGTCATAGGTCGTATCCGCATCTCCCATCACGATGAACTCACCGCGGGCGACCTCGAACGCACGCCGGTACGCGGCGCCATAGCCCGGGCGGTCCGACACGACGACGGTCGCGCCGCGGGCACGGGCAATCTCCGGCGTTCGATCGGTTGAACTGTCGCTGACGATGATCTCCGTCGGAACACCGAGGGTAGTGATCGCCCGTTCGATCCGGTCGAGACACTCGTTGATCCCCGCTGCCTCGTTTTTCGTCGGCAGGACGATCGACAACGTGGGCGAAACGTCATCGGCCGGTGTGACGACGAGTTCCTCGACTGGCCGGTCGGGCGCCGCCGGGGTGCCGCGCCCGGCCCCGTCATGGGGATCGACCGCCGTCATGGCCACTCACGGGGCACGGTCCCGGTCTGTACGTGGTGCGCACTCGGTCGCCATATGGGGTTCATCGGCTCCCACCACCCCTACTGTCCGGTCGGTGCGCTGCCGGCATCGGTGAGTGATCGCGGTACCTCCCGTCCGTGATAGCTGAGTTGGCTTGCATCGGCTCCCCCGACACGCCCAGACAGCGATCTCCCTCATAAATCGCCTCGACTGTCAACGCCCCAATCACCACGTTATTCGGTATGGACTTTTTATACCCATCCACACCGCCGGGCAGCGCGCTGGCAAATCCACAATTATACTGATGAAATAGCGTAGCGATGTCATGCAGCAGCTAAGACTGGCTGAGGAAGGAACCAATTGAGCACAACCGCTCTCGTTCGCCGGCGGCGCAACCCGCCGGGCAGGACGGCTGGACTCGGCCCTGATCTACCGACCGGTGTCGCTGTTACGAGGTCACAAGCCGGGTTTCCCGTCCGAAACACGCGGCGATCGGCTCAGGAACGGGGAGGGAACATCGGCCCTGGTCAAGGACGGACTAGGAGCCAGCCCGGCAGAGAACGCCTAGTCGTTCCGTGAGCCGGCAGCGCTCAACCGCGTCAAGTACCTTTGATCGCCGGCGGCTAGAAGCAAGGGACGTTGCCACTGTTTTGGAGCAACCGTGCTTCCGGCCACCTCGGTGGCGCTGCTGGCGGACACGTACGGGAGGCCGTCGCTCGCCACGTACGACAGACATAGGTGAGCGGCGAGGAGGAACAAGGGCTTAAGATACTCTGGATATGGGACACATACCATGGAGCGGTCAACTCGCCAGCAGGAACGGCAATCAGAAACCGATCACCACGTTGAAGAATCGGTAAGCGAGCAGACGTGCGACGAATGTGGTTCGAGTTCGCTCGTTACAAGCGAGGATCAAGGGGAGCTCGTCTGTGAGGACTGTGGACTGATCATCGAAACAACGAACATCGACCGCGGACCGGAATGGCGCGCATTCAATCACGCTGAACGGAAGAGCAAGTCCCGGGTTGGGGCACCTACAACCCAGACGATGCATGATAAGGGTCTCACCACCCAGATCGACTGGAAGGACCAAGATGCCCACGGCCGCTCCCTGTCGGCGGACAAGCGCAGCCGGATGAACCGCCTCCGCAAGTGGCAAGAACGCATTCGGGCGAAGGATGCCGGGGAGCGCAATCTCCAGTTCGCACTCAGCGAGATCGATCGAATGGCAAGCGCACTCGGCATACCCCGCTCAGTTCGCGAAGTCGCCAGTGTCATCTATCGACGAGCGCTGGACGAGGATCTCATCCGAGGGCGGTCGATCGAAGGGGTTGCCACGGCCTGTCTCTATGCTGCATGTCGTCGTGAAGGCATTCCCCGGAGTTTAGAGGAGATTGCCGACGTTTCACGGGTCGAACGGAAAGAGATCGGGCGGACGTACCGATATATTGCCCAAGAGCTATCGCTCGCGATGGAACCGGTCGATCCAAAGGAGTACGTTCCCCGGTTTTGTTCCGAACTCGACTCGAGCGAGACGGTCCAGGCCAAAGCCACCGAGATCATTGATACCACAGCCGAGCAGGGGCTGCTATCCGGGAAGTCCCCGACTGGGTTTGCCGCCGCGGCGATCTATGCCGCCTCGCTCCTCTGTAATGAGAAGCGGACCCAAAAGGAGGTTGCCGCCGTCGCACAAGTCACCGAAGTCACCATCCGGAACCGATATCAAGAACAGATCGAGGCGATGGGACTCCACTAGCCGGGAGGGTAGTGATGGTGACCCGGATCTCCCCTGGGATCCGTTGGTACTGCTCGCACATCGTCGTGTTCGGGAGCAGCCGTGGCTGACCGCTCGCAGTCACGGCTGTGGCCAGTGTCTCTCGACGGAGGAATCTCAATGGCGCAGCGATCGACCAGTGGCAGGCGATCACGACGGCCGTCGACTCCGCTCGCCCGCCGCACACGGCCACGCCGCAGGCCGATCGAGAGCCACTACTGGCGGGCAGTGGCGGACTGAACTGAACCACGGCGATGCAACAGGCAGTCAGGAGTCGGCAGCGCGTGGCGAGTCGAGATGGGCCCAGACGCGGAGCGAGACGAACACGAGCAGCGCCATCACGATCAGAGGGGCTTCCGGGTGGGTCCATGGCTGGCGGTACAGCGCGAGGAGGCGTACCCAGGGGGCGACGCTGTCGCCCGCATACCGGGGTGCGGCGAGCAGCGGCCAGCCCAGGTAGGTCACGTCGGTGGAGGCACCCGCAAGCAGGGGCTCGAGACTATCGCCGACCAGATGCGACAGGTAGCCGATGCTGAACGCCGCTGGGGTGACGGGAGCGAGGCGCTCGACCCAGTGATGTGCGGGGCGCCGGCGGTGGAGTACGTGGGCGCCCCAGGTAACGAGGCTGGCGACGAGGGTTGCGACCAGCAGCGAATGGGCGACCGACCGGCCGCTTGCGAGGACGCCGTAATACGCCAGTGGCTTATCGAGCAGATCAGGGAACTGACTGCCGATCGCCACCGGGAGCAGCGCCCAGCGTGCCGGCAACGGCCGACGTGTGAGGACCCCGTACACGACATACCAGAGATATGCGAAGGCGAGATGGCCAAGCGGAAACACACCGGAGGATGCGTTGTGGGGCCTGATAAAGTCGTGTAGTCCGACGGTGATCTAACTCTAGACATCTCCGGGAAAGAGATTCTGACCGTCAAGGGCGTGTCAAACAGCACCGATCACTGCTCGGCGACGAGCAAGACGCGCTGCGCCGACAGACGCTGAGCCTGCAAACGTCGCGAGTCGGCTGCGCCCGATGCAAGCAGCGGTGCATGCGCCCGAGACTGGCCAGCGCACGCGGTCACCGCCGATGGGGACGGCCATCGCAGGTGCGGCCGAGTTCACAGGCGCCGGGTGTGTCCCGGCGTCTGGAGACTGTCTCCAGTACCTGTCCTCGGCGAGCCGTAGTGGCGGCGCAGCCGGCGGTGGGCTGCCGCCGTGCGGCGGTGCTGGTGGGGAGGGAGATCAGCCGATCCCGCGCGGCCGTCGACGGGCAACGAGGGGCAGATGGCGGTTAGAGAGCCGTGGGCCGCGGTCCGTGTCCCATCGCCCCGCTCGATCGGGGCGTCGGCCGAGACACGGGCGGGCTGGCCGGCTACGCGGTGCGCAGCTTCCCCCGGCGCAGCAGCGCGTCGCCATCTGAACCAAAGCGTGGACTTGCCGCAGCGACTAGGTCTGCACCCTTCTCGGCGGACGTGGGCGAGGTCCCAGTTGCGAGGTTTGCGGCTGGCGATAATGAATCAGACGGTAGTGTTACATACAGATGAACTACGTGGCGATTGGGACACACTCGTCTCGACGGGATCGGGGTTAGTCAATGCCCTCGTAAATGCCTCCCAAGGAGAGATCATCCAGTGCGCCAGCAAGTCGATCACGATCTCCAACTGGCTCGATCTCGACGTTGACGACGTGGTTGTTCGTGGGGTTGACGGACAGACGACGATCACAGTTGCAGACGGGGCTAACGTCGGCGGGTTCCGAATCGGCAGCAATTCAGCCACGACGGGCGTGACGGTCAAGGATTTCCATTTCGATGGGAATTACGACGGCCAAGATCAGACGGTTAAGCGACTCCACGCCTATATCACGGAGGACTGTGACGACATTGAGTTCGTCCGCTGTTCGGCCACTCGGACCTCTCCATATCAGGAACACAATTCTGGTGGGAGTGGGTTCGCTGCACGCTCTCTGTCAACGAACATTCGATATGTCGATTGTTCGACTGACGACATTGGGGACCGAGCGTGGCAACTCGCGGGCAGCGGCCACGAACTAATCAGACCAAAAACACGGGACGGCTATGACCGCAGTGTCTCACTTGATATCCAACTACCCGATGGGTCTTGGGATGGGGCTGACGATGTGACGATCACTGATGCAGACCTTGGAGGCATGGCCGACGGCAGCGCAATCAAGACCGTCCAATACGGGGCATCTAATATCCGCATCGTCGATCCGCACATCCACGGCGGGATCAAAGGGGGCATTGAGGCACACAATTCGAACTGTTCCGATTGGACGATAATCGCCCCTGAAATTGATAAACAAACCGCAACGGGAGCGGATAGCGCACTGTATTTATGTGAGGATGCTATCGTGATTGGAGGAGATATAAAACAGACCTCCACGTCGGGAGGGTGGGGCATTGTCATTGACGTTCAGGGACCAAACGTCGAAATCTCCGATTTAGACGTTAATATCGAATCAGGAGGGGGGACGAATCAGTTGACCCGTGTCGAAGGGAACCACTTCTCTTGGAGGGGGGAGATATTAAATGCGGATCACATAACAGTGGCGTTGACATTGCAGCACCGGATAGCGTGTCATAGAATACGTCTCATACCCTCAACTTGGCGATTATACAGCTTCCAATTCGCGTGTAATCCTATGAATTTCGTCAGTCATGGGTTTTGCTCAAGGGCGAAACCGTGAACAACGCCTCCTGAGAACTATTCTATGACACGCTCGCACCGGATGCAATAGTCGAGAACATCGCTATTGATGAGTTCGGTGACGGGACGGGGACGGGGGCAGCAGTGCGAGCCAACGCCTCGAACGCCAAAGTCTCTGATTGCGTTGGCAAAACAGCAAATGGACCAAGAGCGTTCATTGCGTGGGACGACCCGAGCGGAGTCTGTACGGATAACTACGACCGTTCCTCGGCATCGACCCATTACGATTTCGGTACGTGTTTACCCCGAGGTCTCAACAACCGGCACAGTCTGCTCTCGTGAGATCATTTCGTTGTCGGTACGTGTTTACCCCGAGGTCTCAACAACCGGCACAGTCTGCTCTCGTGAGATCATTTCGTTGTCGTGGACAACCCGCGTAAGTTCCTCGTATGGGTTGCGTCCCTGCTGGCGCCACGTCGCCAGCAGGGACAAGATCGTCTCGTGAACGAACATGCCACGGTCGTTCCGGAGTGTTCCGATGATTTTCCGGAGAACAACAGGTTCACGAAGGGCGTTTTCTGCGGCATTGTTCGTCGGGGAGACCGCTGGCTCACCGACGAAGGTGAGCCAGTGGTCGAGTCCACCTTCGATCTTCCCGAGGAGTGTTGCCACTGGTTCGTCGGTCACTGACCGCTCAACGAGCGATCTGAGGCCGTCCTGACACGCTCGATGCATCTGTGCTCTCGCACGAGGATCTGGGTCGGTCTCCAGCCACGACTGGAGACCGACGAACATCTGCTTGAGATACCGGTACACCGGTTCTGCCTCCTCGTGGTCACTAGCAACGTCTTCAGCCTCCCGGAGAAGATGTGCCCAGCACCGCTGAAGCGTACTGCTGAACGCTGGATACGCCGTCCACCCATCACAGATGACCGTTCCCGCGAAGTCCTCGCCAAGGACTTCCGCGGGAACATCACTCCCACGACTCTCTCTGACCGCGTACAGCGTATGCTCGTCCGTCCGAAACGTCCAGATCCACGCTTGGTCACCGTCACGCTTGATGCCGGTTTCGTCAACGTGGACGATTTCAGCCTCCTGAATCTCTCGACGGATCTGCTCGTACTCACAGCGACCGGCGCGCGCAGCGCGCTCGGTCGCGTGCCACGCGGATGCACCTGAGAGTTCGAGTCCGTGAAGTTGCTCGAAGCGGTCCGTGATTTTCCGGTAGGGAAGGCGGTGATCGTACCGTGACAGGGCAGATTGCGCGATGACGTTCACCCCGAACTGCCCCTCATCGGGGCAGTCGGGGTGAGTCGCAACCGTCTCAGTTCCACAGGAGTCGCATTGGTAGCGGTGTCGGTTGTACTGGGTGACTTCTGGTGGCTGTGGATCCGGGACTTCCTCGACGAGTCGGGGGCTGACGCCCACCGACTCGTCGAAGTGGTCGCCACACTCGGGACAACAGTCAGAGGTGACCTCGATTTCTTCATCAGGATCGGGCGGAGAGCGCCACTCCGGGTTGTGACCGTCCTTTCGACCGGGAGTACCACCATCAGTTCGGACATCGTCGTCTTCGTCGTCCTGCGAGGTCGGGGACTCGTCGGTCCCCGACCGTCGCTTACTGGGTGGAGTGTGTGGATTCTCGTACTTCCGGAGACGTGTTTCGAGTTCTTCGATCCGCTCTTGCTGCTCTTCGATCCGCTCTTGCTGCTCTTCGATCCGTTCGTTCTGTTCCTCGATCCGCTTGTCCTTCTGGGCAATCTTCTCTTCCAGCTCGTCGATTCGCTCCTCCATCTGGAGAAACCGCGAGAGGAGTTCGTCCTTGGAGAGATCGTCCCAGCTCATCGATTCCACCTCGAAACGACGACAGCAGGGCCGACGGGATGGTCTCCGGGCAGCGGAGACCATCCCTGAGAATGTAGACTGACTCCCTGCTGACAGACCATGTATCTGTCACAGGCCACCACCTACGAGACAGTGACGAAATCAGACGGGGCTAAACACGTACCGATTTCGCTTCGGCTCCCGATCTCCAAGCCGACAACTTCCCGACTCCAGCGTGACGTACTGAATGTATACTGAACGCTGGATTCATGCCGACTTCGACTGGAGAGTAACCCCGTAGCTGAGAGCGAGAGTCGCTTGATCGCGCGTCCGCCAGCACTGGGAGAGCTGGTCTCGTGCCGCAGCCACCGGCGACGGCACGGCAGGGAGCCGTCAACCACCTCACTCCCCCGTGCCTCGACGGCTGCCATGCCGTCATGGATGCACCCTGCCCGACGGAGAGGAGTCCCGAGAGGTCCGTTCCGGATCGGCGCTCCTCACCGCGCCACCCTAACGTGGGGTGGCGTCGGGACTTGTATGCCATGGGCCCCGTCGCTGTGTATGGTGTCCGCCCCGGTCGTCACTGCCGTGGGCGGCGGCAGGTGCCGCGCCCATCCCACAGCTTGCAGTGTAGCTTTCCCTGATGCGCACGGGGTAGCCGGTATGGGCCCAGACCTGACTGTCGGCGAGACGGTGCACGGGTATCGTGTGTGCACGGTCGAGACCGACGATGGGATCGCAATCAGGCTCGCCCACCCGGGACCAGCGGAGGGGATAGCCGAGATCACGCGGGCGATCACGGCACGGACACCGGCCCGAGGGCTCGACACCGCCTGCCGGCGTGCGGCCGATGGGCACCCCTGCCGGTGAGTACGGGCACCGATCATGGTGACTGGACCAGAAGACAGATACTGGCCGCCACCTCCTGACCGACTACTACTGGGGGCGGCCAGTAGCTGGTCGATCAGTGCTCATCACCTCCAGTAGCCTTCTGTCGATGCCGACCGCACGGCGCGGGGTTCACACCGTGTCGACCTCCCAACAACGGATTGGGCCAGCGTCGCCGTCATCCCCACGCCGCAACGCCGCGGCCGACATACCATACGCACTTGGCAGCGGCGGCCCGTGGGCTGGGTGCAGCGCACGGTGCAGGCCCGCGTCCACGTCCGACCACGGTGGCCGCGAGGGCAGGTTTCGCGGGATCCTCGACGAATTCGTAGAGTCCTCGTGAGATGCGCTGGATCCAGCCGGCATCGCGAAGACTCCAGTGGGAAAACTCGACGTTCCCTTTCTCGAGGTCGGTTTCGTCCATCAACCATCGTGGATTGGCCCGTCACTACGGATCGTTGCTGTCACATCTTGTTTCAGCTCGTTCAAAACAAGCCCACCGAGACCTTCTCGGTCGAGATCCTACTACATACGTTATTCTTCCCTCGGGTCAGTAACAAAACAATAGAGCCCTCGATTCACCTTTTCAACCCAGCCTGCATCTACAAGTCCTCGGAGTGCCCGATTAATGTATTGCCGTCGCGTCTCGAGTGCCTCCTCAAGGCGCTTTGGATTCGCGTATCCCCATGGCTCGCCATCTTCCCGTCCCTCTTTTAGTATATCAAGAATAGCCTCCTGCCGGTCATCAGGCTCGAAATCCTTGTTCACCATCTTACTACAGGCTATTCTCATCGAGCACTAAGCATTACGGTGGTCTTTCATCTCACCACGGAAGGGGTTACTATGTATGTTACGATGTAACTATTAAGTAGATGGGGCTGGTATTCGGTAATGAGAACGCGGGATCTCCGAGAAAATCGGACGGTGCTAGGACACCGCCCGCGCTTCTCAGAGGTCCGAGAAGCAATGTTAGCTACGGATTCCATCACTGAACGCTCTTCTGTAGCGGATTGTTGGTGAGTTGGAGCAGTAGCTGGAAGTCACAGCGGGCAAGGGTGGCGCGACCGCGCCACCCGACGAACAATGTTCCCTATCAAGACGTTTGTCTCGGAGCGTCGGGCCGCGAATCTGCTGGCACAGATTCGCTGGCGTGACGGCGTCTATTGCCCGCGCTGCCGTGCCGAATCAGCGATTCGGTACGGCAGCTATCGGGTGTTTCAACGGTATCTGTGTAAGGATTGCGGCCGGACGTTCAACGACAAGACCGGCACGGTCTTCGAACACTCGGCGATACCACTCAGGAAGTGGTATCTGGCCGTCTACACCTATATCCGGCTGAACACGAGCATTCGGCAACTGGATGCCGAACTCGCCGTCTCATACAAGACAGTGTACCGGCGCGTCCAGCGCTTCCTGCGGGCGCTGGACGCGCCTCGGCCACAATTAGAAGGCCCGGTGGAAATCGACGAGCTCTACGTCAAGGCAGGGAAGAAGGGCCGCGAGCGCGACGGCTGGTCGCGCTCGCGTGGCCTGTCCACGCGTGGCCGCGGAACGTATCATGAGGACAAGCCGCCAGTGTTCATCCTCGCTGACCGCGGTACGGGAGAAACGTACGTTCACCCGGCGAAAGCCGCTGACGAATCGACGATTCGACTCCTGCTTGGCGACCGCCAGCAGGAGTCGCTGACCGTCTACACCGACGGCTTTCGGGCGTACGACCCGCTCAACGGGGACGACGCCTTCGACCGCCAGTGTGTCGTCCACGGCGAGGGTGAATACGCCGATGGAGACGTGCACGTCAACACGTGCGAGAGCCACGCGTCGCTGGCGCGACGGTGGCTCTCGCCCCATCGAGGCGTCTCCAAAGACAAACTCACACCCTATCTCAGAGCGTTACAGCTTCGCAAACGCGTCCGCCGAAAACCCGGCGACGAAGCGCTCAAAATCATCCTCGAAACTGCGCTATGATGCTACCAACAATCCTCTACCCATGAGCGATCAAGGTATTCCGTAGCGTTGCGTACCGTTCTGAATCTGCACTCACCTCTGTAAGAGTCAGTTCCGGTGAAAGAAACTCAAGACGAAATTGACTGTGCGATGCTCTCTCCGACAAGCAGCTCATACACTATGAGTAATCTGAGAACAGAGAGGAGTATTGACACCGACACACCACAGATTGCGCTTCCGGTGTCGGTCGAGGCGCAAATCGAGTCCCAGAGCAAGCCCTACACGGCGGCTGCGTTCTTCCACTTCAAGGCGACCGGCTCGCTCGAGCGTCACCGCGCCTACCACGCGGCGTACGAGACGGACGCGTTCGCGGTCGATTTCGAGACCGACTACGCATCGGGTGACCTGACGATCACTGTCGACCGAGCGGACAAATCCTGAGGATCGGCCGCCAGAGCAGGTTTTTGAGCGCCGGCGATGGGTGCCGGCGCAGCAGGAGCGAGCGAGCAACGACTCCCGGTGCGTCGGCGCTTCGAGGTGTTCGAGATGCACATGGTCATTTACAGTCTGGTAGAAGCATCGACAGAAGACGAAGCACTATCCACCGGAAAGACGGTGTTCGACCGCCTAGTCGGCGCCGACCCACACGCCGGCGCAGTCTTCGACTACCACGTGACTTTTGATGAGGAAGACACGTCCGTTGCGGGGAAGGCGCGATGGGGTGAGCTCCCGACCGCGGCCCCCGTCGACTCCGACGACGGCCAGGACCTCCTCGAGCGTGGCTGGGAGGCGACGAAAGAAGAGTTCGAGCGCAACCTTGAGCGAGTGAAGGAAGCGCTCAACGAGCTCTCCGACGAGGAGATCATGCGTGACGAAGACCTCGCCCGCCACGCGTTCCATCAAGTTGGTGCGTACGACGGCCCGACGATCTTCCTGTATAACGAACACGCGAACGGCATCCGTCACCGCGAACAGTTGGATCGAGTGCTGGAGGAGAGCGAGGAGCTCTGGATCGTGCCCGCCGACGTCCACTTTTAACAGATGCCCCGGATCACAAACTGGCGGCGTGAAAGTCGCACGCCGACGCTCGAGTATCGAAACGGCGAGACTGGCGCTCGGGCTGTCCTACACCGAGCCCCGGACTCGTACCGCTACAAGTGGCGTGGCGCGATCATCGTCGACGGCTACCCAGTGTGGTCGCAAGGGTACAAGACAAAGGACGCGAAAGCGTTCAGGAACGTTCTCCGCGACCAACCTGCTCCCGAGATGAGTTGTCGGGAGTGTCTGAACGGCGACGTGGTCGTCGGTGATAAATCGGCTGACGGTTCGAAGGTCCAGCGCTGGTTCGAGTGTCGGAACTGTGGATACGAAGCGCCCTCAAGGATTGTGTACGGCGCCGAGCGTTGAGAGACATACCCACCTTTACCGTGTTAGAAATCGGTCTCGAATTCGTCTTCGTCAGGCAGCATCTCAAGTGCCTCCTCAGCAGAAACAGCTTCAGGAGACTCATTACCGTCTTCGTCTCCGGCTTCTCCGGCTGTGGGAGCGGACATACAAAACCAGATGCAGTATAGTCTGATAAACCTTTACCGGCAGTACAGCACCAAGCAACATCCCTGACGACGAAATTCCTGAAAAGTGCGTGCACTCACTCAGACCAACGCCCAGTACAACACGGTCGTGATAGTTAGCAATTGAGAGGCGGATCTATTTTCAGCGGCATCGGTGGCGTTTATTTCTGGGCCGGAATGAGTGGCCCGTCTCAATCGGGCCAGATTCACAGATGAGTTTAGAAATCATCGACCGACACAGTGAGGCACTGTTCGAGTTCCTCTGGTGTCCCGTTTGCGGGCACGAGGTATTCAGCCACATTCCGTTCGAGGGCGTGTTCTGCAGGAACTGCAATACGCAGGTTGAACTCCAAGAATCCCGAGAGACACGCGGCTACGAGGAAGCCGTTCTCGCTTGCTTCGACACCCACTCAACGTGGAACCTCCACGTCGACGAAAAGCTCCGTCGCGACCTACCCGATGGGTCGGCGCGGGTGAAGATCCTCGGCGCACCGGGTGCCTACGAGGTCGACTGGTGGAGTCCAGCACCTGGGGAGGATTGGGAGCCAGTCGAGCGTGGTGAATTCGACGACGTGGAGGAACCAGACGAGGTGTCACATCTCGCGTAGTGGATAGCAATCCCGCTACGACTGCGTAGTGTTGTTCCTGCGCCGGCGATGGGTGCCGGCGCACATGTGCCGGCGAGTACCGATGTCGACACGGAGTCAACTCCGATTCGTCCAACGAGTCGAACAGACCGATGAGGCAGATGGCGGCGCCGACCGCGTCGCGCAGGTGTACCGGCATTCGGACGGCTACCCGGGGAGCGTCCTCCAGGATCTTGCACAGCTGAAAGAGCTGCTCGATGCGACCCGTGCCGAGCGCGGACCGGGTTACACGGCCGCGACGTTCGTGTTCCTCAACAAGCTCTCGACGGTCGACCTCTATCTGGATGGCGACCCAGAGCGAACGATCGACGCGGCTCAGCCAGCGGATCTCCTCGAGCCGTCCAATATGGAGCACCTCAACCAGCCGCTGTTCCTGCTGGGCTACGGTGTCGAGAATCCGGCTAACGGCATCCACGGCGACGAGGAGTACCTCTACGTCGTCGAACTCCCGACCCGGAACCCGTTCGACGAACTGACAGAGTGGATAGTCAAAGTGAGCGGTCACTCTGCATTCCCCCGCTGGGACGGCCCGACCGACGAGGCCTTCGAGCGGGCGAACTGGCAATTCCACGGGTCCCTCGAGGACGCGCTCGCAGAACTGGTCCGGGACGAAGCAGTCGTCAAGTAAAATGCCAAATCATATTTATATAGATAGGGTTTAGAAAGACCCAGATGATTTCGAAGGCCGGACTCGCCGTACTTGACGCGCTGAGTACCGGCCGTGAAGCAACACCGGAGGAACTTGCGGCCGAAACCGGATATTCACGAGACCATCTCTACGAGGTACTCGACGAATTCCTCGCAACGGGATTGCTCGCAGAAACCCGTAGCCCCAGCAATCAGCGTCGAGTCCGCATTGCGGAACATCCCGTCACCGAAGCGTATCGAACGCTCCAGTCGGTGTTCAGCCACGTAGACTGGACGGAACTACTCTCGCCAGCTGCCCTCCGCGTGTGTTGGTATCTCGATAGACCACGACACATCGCTGATATCGCAGACCGACTCGGAATCACTCGACAAGGTGTCCACAGCGCGTTATCGCCGCTCAAGCACCGAGCGTTACTCTCCAGATCCGATCCGAAGTATGCCCTCCAAGACGAGGTCTCGCCGCTGTTGGCGTTCGTCCGGGCCGCCGTAGAGCACGAACATCGATCACGAGTCCGAGAAATCGCTCCCAGCGCCACGATCGCGTGGTGTGATCCGAAGCGATCCCTCGTTCGCGTGCAGACCGGTGAGGATACAGACGCACTCCAAGCAGCTCCGGACTGGAAGATGACCGGACTGGGCCGGTTCGCAGTGTATGGTCTACAGTTTTTCCTCGCCGGCGAGCCTCCGTTCTGGTATGCTCCAGACGAGGAGCTACCGCCTGCTGAAGTCGTGTGCCATACGCTCCTTCTCGATAGCGGATCCCGGCGCGTCAGTTATTCGATGCTGCTGATCGAGGCGGAGGATATCGATCAGGAGACACTCGTCGAGACCGCACAGTGGTACGACCTAGAACCTACTGTGAAAGCGTTGTATCGGCCACTTCAAGGTGACTTCGACAGGCCAGATGATCTGCCCGTCATCCTCCCAAAGAAGGACGAATATATGGCACTCAAAGAGCAGTACGGAGTCGCGTAACACCAACCCAGAAGCCCAGCGGAAAATTGCGACGGGTTAGATGATACCGCCGATCACGAGTAGTCCGACGACAAGCAGCAGCGTCGCAACCACGCTCCCGCCAGCCAGCTGCTTGTTCTCCATTGCCTTCTCGTGGAGTGACATCTCGGCGTACTCCTCTCGGAACGCCTCGAGGTTCTCCTCGTCGTAGAAGTACTTCATCTTCAGCGCGAACCGTTCGGTCACCGCACAACCTGTACAGACCGGATCCCCTTCGAGCCGTTCGGTCTTGCTGTGGCTGCCGCAGGCGATCGCCCCGCAGTTCGGACAGTAGGTGTACGTCTCGTCAACGCCGCTCGTTTCGCAGTGGACGCAGCGATGAATCCCGTCCTCCAGAGTGACCCGTGAAGAGCCAGCAGCATAGTCTTCAGGCAGACCAGTACCTGAACCTCGAGATTCCTGTGGGGATGCTCGATAACGACTTCCGCAATCCCGACCTGGAACGATTCGTCGATCGGTTCTTCGAGCACGAGCCACAGGTCGGTGACATCGGTGACATCTACGAACCAGCTGACGCCGACGCCCACGTCGTTGCCGCTCGCGAGATCCAAGCGAGCTACCCCGAGGCCGATCTCATCGTCGTTCCGAAGTCAGGGCGGTGATCGACGCGATTCCCGAGACCCTCGTCCTCGGGTATTCACGAGGATACGCCGACCGCCTGGCCCACGAGTTCTCCGACCCTGCCGATTGGAGAGGGCGGCGCGTCCACATCCTCGGCGGGAGTCCGCCCAAGCAGCTCGACGCCATTCGACAGTTGACCCGACCGACACTCACGGACGAGCCACCAGCCGACATCGTCGGCGTCGACTGGAACGGGCTGCATCGCGGCGCGCAGTTCGGTGAGTTCTGGACGGCCGACGGCTGGGACGACAGCGGTCGCGACGCCGACCACGTCACCGTGCGAAAGACGGTGCGCCACAGCCTCGCTCGCGTCCGTGAGTTTTGGAGGGCCCACGGAATCTGGCCCGAAACGACACCGCAAAACGAGGGGCTCAACGTCGAGTACGAGGGTCCGAGTCCTGCCGATCTCGAGGACGCTGCCTGTACCGAGTGCGGGACGAACGTCTGGCGAACTCACCGCGGCCCGTACGTCGCCGAATACGATATCGGCGCAATCTGTGGATACTGTAGCTACGGGTGCTACTTCAGCCACCGTCACCGGAACAACCTGGAGGAGATCGCCGGCGAGCAGAGCGTCTACCTCCCGCCGGCGTGACTTCGCGACCTGTTTTTCGTGCCCCCAGAGAGGGCGAGGGCTCCTTCGAAAGCTCTCAGAGGTGATTTATTATGAGTCAACAACAGAGCGTTGACAACGTCTCGATCGACGACATCCCAGTCGATATCGCCAACACACAATCAGGTGAGGTCGATCCCACTGAGGTCCCCGATGAAATCGAATCGATCACCCGGGGACTTGCCGGCGACCATCCGCCGACAAATCCCATAGTGGTTCTCAAAGCGGCTCGCTGGTGGTATCTACACGGGAAGGGGGGTTCAGATCCCGCCTTCCAGTGGGCCATCGAATGGACGCGTCACCTTGCGATCGACACGCCGAGCGACGTCGAGCAATTCGACGAGTTTTGCGACTACCTCGTTACGGTCGGCTTCGCTGACGAACGCCACGAACTCCGCTAACCGACAGACTCGGTTTTTTGGACGCCCCTGAGGGGTGCGGCGCGGTCTGAACAGACGCAGTCGCCGTGACATTGATTCGGTGAACACAATGGCTACGACCAGTGATTCGTCGGTCTCCTTCGACCAGACCGACACGCGATCCGACGAGATGCACAGCACGATCGAACAGTGGATCGACGACCTCGTCGCCGGCGTCGACGACGCACAGGCCAGCGCGGAATTCCAGGAGTGGCTTGACGTTCAGAGTCGCTTCCACGACTACTCGTATCGGAACGCGCTCCTCATCAAGCGGCAGTGTCCCGAGGCAACCCGCGTGGCGGGCTACCGGACGTGGCAGGAGGAGTTCAACCGCCACGTCGCGGAAGGCGAGTCGGCCATCTGGATCTGGGCGCCGATCATCACGAAACGCTGCCCGGAGTGCGAGAACTCGCCGAGCTACCACGAGGACAGTGACTGTGACTACGACGAGACGCCGCCCGAGGAGTGGTCCGAGGGCCTCGTGGGATTCAAGCCTGCGCCGGTGTTCGATGTCTCCCAGACCGAGGGGGAATCACTTCCCGACCTGGACACGGAAGCGACCGGGGACGCCGGCGACCTCGTCGAACAGTTGACTGCCGCTGCCGACGACCTCGATGTGACGGTACGAATCGTTCCGGAAGCGGAGTGGACCCACGGCGAGGCGAAAGGCATCTGCGAGCAGCTGAGTCTCGTCGATATGCAACCGCGTGTCGAGGTGCGTGATCGGGCAAACGAGGCCGACCTTGCGCGGACGCTGATCCACGAGTACGCGCACGCCTTGCTCCACTTCGACGTCGACGACGACACCGAGCGGGCGAAACGCGAAGTCGAGGCTGAAGCCGTCGCCTACGTCGTCGGGCGCTACTGCGGGCTCGACACGAGCGGGTCAGCGTTCTACCTCGCTGCGTGGGAGTCGGACGGCCCCGAGGTCTTTCGCGAGCGCCTCGGCCGGATTAGTCGAACGGCAGAGGAACTCATCGACGTTCTGGAGGACGAATCCCCGTCCTCACCCATTTAACCAACGTGGTAATGAATTTCTTCCGCCCTGTTGGTTAAGTTTTCTGCGCCCGCCAGCCTCGTGTTTCGTTAATCGATTTTAACCAAGCAGCGAAGGCTTGTACCCACAGGATCCGACATATCGCGATTTTCTCTCGTTGCGCAAAATCGTCCACTATCCGAGCAAACGAAACGAGGGCTGAGACAGTCCATCACCTATCTGATCTTAGCCAATTTTGAAATAGCCAATTCAAAATTAGTCTATTCGAGAGTGTTTTACTGGTGGAGGACGACGGGTGCCTATGGAGCGTTTCGTGGACCGGGACGAGGAACTCTCGCGACTGCGAGAGTGCTACGACTCCGATCGGGGGGAACTGGCGGTTATCTATGGCCGGCGCCGTCTCGGCAAGACCCAACTCGTGCAACACTCACTTCGGGATCGGGACGACGCTGTCGTCTACCAGGCGACCGAGACGACGACACAGTTCCAGCTCGACGAGTTCGTCGACGTCGCCGCCGAGACGTTCCCTGGCATCACGAATATCAAGCAGAACTGGGAGGCACTCCTCACATATCTCGGTGACCAGAACGCGGTCGTCGTCTTAGACGAATTCCCCTACCTCATCGACGCCGACGGGAGTCTTCCTTCCGTCATCCAGCGTCTCTGGGATCAGCACTTCCAGCAGACGTCCGGAACGCTCGTGCTCGTCGGCTCATCGATCAGTATGATGGAGGAGGCTGCTCTCCTCGGGAATAGTCCGCTCTACGGCCGCGCCACCGTGAAGCTGGACCTCCGGCCTCTAGACTTTGCCGCCGCCCAAGAGTTCCTCCCAGACACTTACACGCCCGAAGAACGCGTGTTCGCGTGGGGGATCGTCGGCGGTGTCCCGTACTACCTCGACGGAGTGGACCTGAGTCGGGATCTCGGAACAGTGCTCACTGAGGAAGTGCTCTCACAGCGAGGGTATCTCCACAACGAACCCGAGTACGTTCTCCGTACCGAGTTGACTGACCCCAATCGGTATTTCGCGATCCTCACCGCGATCGCTGCGGGGAAGACGACATCGAACGAGATTGCGCAAGCGATCGGGATCGACGGGAAGCAGATTTCTACGTACACGCAGAAACTCGAGCGATTACGGCTCATCGAGCGGGAGGTTCCGCTCACGGAGCAGAAGGCGAAATCTCGCCGCGGTCGGTATCGACTCCTCGACCCGTTGTTCCGGTTCTGGTTCCGGTTCGTCTACGGGAACGAAGACCGCTACGAGCGACTCGGCGAAGACGCCTACGAAGCACTCATCGAACCAGAACTCGCAGACTTCGTCAGTACGGCATTCGAGACGCTCTGCCAGGACGCTCTCCCGGATCTCTACCCGGACAAGCTCTTCCTCGATATCGGGCGCTGGTGGTACAAGGACCACGAGATCGACGTCGTCGGATTCGCTGACGAGGCAACGATGGTCGTTGGGGAGTGCAAATTCACGAACGCGCCTATGGACTACAGCGCGCTCGCATCGCTGGAAGAACACGCCGAAGCGGTTCGATGGACGCCACGAGACGGTGGAGACGTCGACATCGAATACGCGTTGTTCACGCGGAGTGGTGCGACCCAAGCCGTCCGCGAAGCAGTCGCCGAGCGCGACGACCTCAACCTGTTCGACCTCCGAGAGATCGTCCGTATCCCGTGACTTCTCCCACGACTAACGTCCTGTTTCTTACCCATAAGTTCACCAAGTTCCAAACAGAGGTTTCAGACGCTGTCGACCCCAATCTATACTCAGAAGATCGAGGTGAGGAGTGAGCCGGGCGATGATCTCGGCAGTCGGGGGTTACTGAGGACGCTCGCCAGATCCAGCCAGCAGACCCACACAAAGAATAATACTTTTGTCTGTTACACAAATTTGTGTAGCTATAGAATGTATGAGGTGTGCGGTGAGAAGGAATTCAAGGTCCTCCTCGCGCTCGATCCAGGCGATTCCATCTCCGGCGTCGCGCGGAAGATCGACGAGAACCGGGAGACGATTCGGCGCGTCGTGAACCGTCTCGAGGAGGCCGGCTACGTCGTGTATGATGATGGTCTCCAGTTCCTTGATCAGACGATTCGGGATGTCGGGCTCGAGTTCCTGGCCGCAGCAGCGGCTACCTCGCCGCCGTCAATCCCGGAGGCGTACGTCCTTCCGCAGTTCGCTGGCATGGACTACGCATTCACCGCTATCGATGCAGTCTACGTCTGGACTCGCGGTGGCTATCAAGTCGCTCGCGAGCCGGATGATTATCCGCTGTTCATCGCCGTCCACGAGTCAGATTTTGACGCCTGGACAGCGTTCTTCGACCGATTTGGGATCCCCACTGCGGAGGACCGCCAACCTGCCGACGGTCTCGACGGCGCTATTCAGGTTGTCCTCGAGCCACGGGCAGAGATCGAGGCTGAGATGGTCGACGGACGACCCGTCATTCCGCTTCAGGACGCTGTTGCGTTCGCAAACGAATACTACGCAACCTTCGAGTCCGCACTCGACATGCTCGACCGGATGTACGACCAGGTCGACACCGATGTGAATTATCGCCGGGAGCCAACCTGAATGAGCCAAGAAGACCGCAGTCAGTGACTCACGACTGAAGTCGTGGGCTTTTCGGTGGACTCCCGTTCTGCCGACACTGGGGTGTCGGACGCCACGTCAGTCGCGTTCACGGTCATCATCCCCGACTTCAGGGCGTACTGACAGAACGCCCCTCCAGCGGGGGACTTCTGCCCTCGCTAGAGTTTTCGCGCGAGTTTTCGCGCCACGTTCTTCGCCGCGTTGTAGTCTGCATTTGCCTGATAGGAACAGTCCAAGCACTCGAAGTGTTGACCATCCCGGTTTTCCTCCAAGATACAGCCACACTTCGAGCATTGCTGGCTCGTGTACTGTGGCTCTACTGTAGCCACGACGACCCCGCATCCGCTTTCTGTGCGTGGCTGCCGCTAAGAAATAAAGCGGCCAGAGCGAACCGACGCTGTTTATCCGCGCCTCAACAGGAGCGGAGGCGATCATCAGTGGGCAATCCTGACAGTCAATCGTTTAACACAAGCAAGCTTTCACCAGAACAACGGCTCGAATCCCCGAATACCCGACTCATCAACGCCGGCATTGTGACGATTCACGACATGGAGACGCTGCGAGCGTGCGTCGCCTACGAGAACGCGAATCAGCAGCGCGTCCAGGTCCTCCGCCGGCTCGAAGATCAGGCCAGTGAAATCCGCTCACAGGACGGCTGACGCGACAGCTAGGGGCAGTTTGTCAGGGCCTCGGTGGGTGGAGACTCGAATGAGATGACCGACCTAAAATCGAGATTCAACGACAGACCGCGTTCGGTGATGATGGCCAGCTCGAAGTGACCGAAACGAGCATCGAGACATCACTCGAGGACTTCGGCGCTGACGTGGATCACCGCGACCGCGATTCACGACTTGGCCGACCCGAGGCGAGCGAGTTCGGCGTCGACGATCGGCCCGAAGTCGAGCACTCAGAAGAAGGCGATCAGCCCACGCTCTTCGCTGATACGGCCGAGGACCAACAGATACTCGCCGGCGACGATGCGGCCGCTCGCTGTCTCTTCGAGGAGTAACTATGACACGACTCACAAATTGGACGCGAGAGAGCCGTACACCGACCCTGGCGTACCGACATACAGAGATCGACGCTCAAGCAGTCCTGCACCGAGCACCAGATTCGCACATCCACACGTGGCGGGCCGGGATTCTCGTCGAGAGCTACCCGTGTGGTCGCGCGGCTTCGCGACGAAGGACGCCACGGCGCTTCGGGACGAACTCGAAAAGCGCCCCCAGTCGGAGCTCCGCTGTCCAGAGTGCCCGAACGACGAGGTCGTCGTCGGCCAGAAGAGTGCCGACAGTGCGAAGGTCCAACGGTGGTTCGAGTACCGGGAGTGGGGCTACGAAAGCCGCTCAGCACTTGTCTACGGTCCCGAGCGCTGATTCTTAACAAGGAAGCAGACGACAAGCGGAAGACGCAGTGGCCTCGACCTGACCGGTGGGTTCAAGACGATGGGTAAGGAATTCTTACGTAGAGTCACTCATGAGTACTGACGACCCGGAAGTCGCGACGGTGACATCAAAGGGGCAGATCACCATCCCAAGTCGGCTACGCAAACAGTTCGGCCTCGAACAGGGGACGAAACTGATGGTCGTTCCAACGGACTACGGCCTCGTGCTGAAGAAACTTGAGCTCCCCTCCGTCAAGGAGTTCCAGCAGCGTGTCGAGGAGCGTGCTGAAACGGTCGATCTGTCGATAGACGAGGTCAACGAGCTGGTCCACGAAGCGCGGGGCGCCGATGAATGAGAGCCGTTCTCGACACGAATGTCTTCATTTCGAGTGTCATCTCTACGGGTGTCCCCCACGAAATCGTCGTCAAGGGGTTTAGCAGCGAGTATCAGATCGTCGTCTCCGTCGCGACACTCACAGAATTTCGAGACACCCTGCTCAAATACCCAGAGAAGTTCCAGATGGACGAGGAAGACGTCCAGGAGGAGGTCGAAACGATCCGCTACTTCGCGGAGTTCGTCGACCCGGACGAAGAGATCACGGCGGTCGACGACGATCCCGATGACGACAAGTTTCTCGAAGCTGCCGTAGCCGGGAATGTCGACTACATCGTCTCCGGCGACCGCCACCTGCTCGATCTCGATTCGTTCCAGGGGATCGATATTGTCGAGCCCAGAGCATTCTACGAACGCCTCACGGCCCAGTAAGCCGCTCGTGACCCACAGGAAATGACTGCCTCCAGCGTATCCAGTAGTTCGTCTTCGCGTTCACCGAGGCTCATGCATTGAGACGCGGATCCTCGTGGGACGCGTCGATATCGCGGTCGTACTCGTCGGCGATCATCTCCAACGCCGGCTCGTAGTTCACCCGGTACTCCAACATGTGCTCGATTGCCTCATCCAACGGAATGACCGGATTGCCGTCAACCCACTCGCGAGTGATGTCCCCACTCCTCGGGAACAACACGTACGAGACAGTCGCATCGTAGTCGGTTGCATCCGGCCGCTCTTCGATCCGGCTCGGAATCCCGAACTCATCGAAGAACGCCGTCCACCGTTCGACGTCCTGGTCGGCGACCTGGATGAAGATCGGATAGTCGTCGTGGCCGCGGGCGATCTGATAGCCGCCGTGGGTCCAGACGTAGACGCCGTCGATTTTCGTGTACGCAAAGGGCATCCCGGCGAAGTGTGGAATGACGTAGCCGTCGTCGATCGAAGGGGGAACAGCGCGAGAGATGGCCGCGACGAGATCGTAGTAGCGATCCCTGACAGCGTACTTCTCGATGTAGACGCCGTCCTCACGCCGGATGAAGCCTGCGTCCTCCAACCGCTCGATCCAGTCGTAGACCCACGAGTAGGAGCCGTCGATCTTCTGGGCGATCCGACGGATCGAGTCGCCCGGCTGGGCCGCGACCATGATCTTCGCCGCGGTCTCGTCGACATACTCCATCATCGCTAGTTATCGGTATCGCATCTAACAGTATTAGTCTAGTCCCCCGTATTCCCTATGAAGTTATCTTGATACAGATATACTTTCCTTGGCTCCGGTAATCCGATCCGGCTCAGCATTCGAGCTGAGATGGATTAACCAACAGAGGATACGACTGATCGCTATTCGTTGGTTAAGTTTATCAGCGCCCGCCGAAGGGCGGAGGCGCACTCCTGTCTCCACCGACCTATGACCGACCGATATGTGAACTGCCCTACTCACTCGCCGCTGACGCAGCTCGGTTCTTGAGGGTAGGGCTTCCTGCTTCCACGACGCGCTTTGCAGGAACCGAAGTGGTTCCCGTAGGGAGCGCAGTCTCCACAGGCGTTGATTCGGAGTATCCCATTCCTACGTCTTGCAAACCGCGAGATAGGATGTTCCACGCCGCGTTCGCGTCTCTGTCTACCTCAAACCCGCAGGCAGGACAGGAATGTTCACGGACCCACAACGGCTTCTCCGTCGAGACACCACAGGACGCACACTCCTTGGTCGTCCCTCTCGGGTTGACCGCCACGAAATGCGTCCCTTCGCGCTCGCACTTGTATTCGAGCAACGAGAGGAACGTCCGCCACGCCGCCGACGCGGTGTTGCGGCTGTTCGACGGGGATTCCATCATTCCCTTCACGTTCAAATCTTCGACCGCCACAAGGTCGTACTCCCGAGCGTAGTAGTTCGAGAGCTTGTGCAAGAAGTCACGGCGCTTGCGTCGAAGGTCCGCATAACACTCCGCAACGCGTCGACGTTGCCTCTCGTAGTTGGCAGAGCCGTGTTGCTTCCGTGAGAGCTTTCGTTGCTCTCGTTCCAAGCGTTTGCGCTCGTCGGAGAGGTTGAGCGACTCAACGGCGTGACCGTCGGTATCGTGGGCGTACTTCAGAATCCCTACGTCTATACCCACTACATCGGTGAGTTCGTCGGGTTTCTCAGGTGGTTCGCGGTCAACTTCGACGCCGAAGGTAGCGAACCACTTACCCGTCGGCTCTTTCTTGACCGTGACCTGCTTGAGTTGGGCGTCGTCAGGGATGTTTCGGTGGAGCCGTATCGGGATATCGCCGATTTTGGAGAGGGAGAGCACAGCGTGACCGCCCTTCTTGTCGAGCTCGAAGCCACACTGGCTATAGGTGAAACTGCGGTACTCCCGTGGCGGCTTCCATTTGAGCTGGCCGACGCCGTAGCCGTTCTCTTTGAGCTTGGAGAGTCCCTTGAGGTTGTCGAACAGCCGTTCCACAACGACTTGGAGTGTCCGCGAGTACACATCTGAGAGGTCGTCCCACCACTCTTTGAGGTCGGGAAGTTCCGACCGCAGGGTGGTCATCGACGGCAGTTCGCCGTGGTTCTCGCGGTACTCGCCGAGTCGCTTGCGGAAGTGGTTGTAGACTTGCCTACAGATATCGCGGTGGCGGTCTAACTCCTCGCGGTGGGCGTCGGACGGCTCAAGGCGATACTTGTAGGCGTAGTACATAGGGCTACTCGCGTTCTTCGATTACTTCGTCTAATTTCTCACGGACGAACGACGAGAGGTTGAGGTGCTGATCCTCAATCCACTCGTTTTGATCCTCACGAATGGTGATTGTCTTCCGTTTCACCGTAATGCACGCTATGCACGTCACACGTGTAATAGCTTCGGTGGGCGTAGGCCTGTGGGCCTGCAACAGTGTATGACGGCACTGTATCTCCGACCTAAAGCGTCCCCAGAACGCGTCGCGTCCAGGTGTGCGGACGAGACGCGAAACGTCTCGTTAACGCTACTCAGGCTTCGCCCTGCGTTGCTCCTTGAGGACGGGGGCTTAACGCCTGCATTCAGCTAACGACCGTTCTCGACGAGGCAGAGCGAGTCGCAGAGCACCACGATCAGGTCGCCCAATCTTCGGACCATCCGGAACACGAGTATCTTCGGTACGCCGTCCTTCGGCTGCTCGAAGACGATGCTGACGAAACATCGGTGGAGATACCGCAGATTGGCGGCGTGACTGTCGGCTACGGAGAGGACAAGGCGATGTGCAACAGCTGGGACGACGACGTCGAGTGGTGGGAGACGGTTCCGCCGCAGGAGGCGTGTACTCGCTTCCGGATTTTCTACCCTGACGAGTACGAAATCGTCCCGCGCGTAATCGTCGACGTGATGGCGGCGCTCGGCGCGTGGCGCGTGTGGGCTGGGAACGCCGCAGCCTGTGGCTCCTACGATCATCGCGAGCGTCACGAAGTCCACTACCTGTGGCCGGAAGGCCATCCGGTGGAGGAAGTGCTCCACGAGCGGCTCAGTGGCCCTGTAGAAGCCGTCGCTCCCGACGGGGGCCGAACGGGCGACGTTCGGGACCGACTGGTCGTCGACGAGAACACACAGTCGAAGGACGATCTCGAGCCCCGCACGAAGCGTGCCGTCGCCGAAACGATGGACATCTCGCTCCTCTCGAAAGGTGGCCGCTACGAGGTGCAGTCCGCGTCCGGCAACAGGTACGAAGTCGACGTCGTAGACAACTCGTGTACCTGTCCGGACTGGCAGCAGCGCTCACCTGAAGGTGGCTGCAAGCATCTGCGTCGCATCGACCACGAAATCAAACGGGGCCGCGTTCCTCGACCAGACGGCCGCCTCCCGGCTGATACGGACTGAACCTGATTAACCAACAAAACTATGGATTGAGAATCCGTGTTGGTTAACACGGAGAGAGTCGATGTCCTACGAACCACCGTCCCCACCGGCAAACCTCCCGATGGAGATCGTCGACGCCCTCAACGAAGCCACACCGGAGCATCTTCGGGACGCTGCCAGCTACGCCGAGGCGTTGGCCGAACACAAGGAGCGTGAAGCTCGTCTCAAGGAGGAAGCAGACGACGCCAACGTCGAGGAGTGCCCCGATAGCCTTCCGGACGACGTGCCGGCGAAGGCGACCATCACGATCAAGGAAATCAACGACAATCGCTACTACTACTGGCAGTGGAGAGACGGCGATACGGTCCGTTCGAAGTACAAGGGGCCTGTCAACCCGGACGATTAGAAAGACTCCGTTAGAGTCTAGCTACGATCCACCCCCCGTATTCGAAGTGTAAACTAGTAACTGGATGATAAGGCGTAACAACCGAATGCCGTTTTTCACATCGGTGATGGGGGGTGAGGCTACCAGATTACACTTCGATGCCGGGGTGTCGTCCGTACCGCTTACACTTCGACAAAGGGGAGGGAAAATCGATTGTATCGACTGACAGATATGAAAATCACAGGAGAGCGTGGAAGTTCCCATTACACATCGATAACGGGGGGCCCTCCGTTAGATATACTTCGGTGTCGGTTACAGCACAGAGGCAATAGATCAGCCGAATACGGTGGATAGATTGACCAGACGGAACGGATAAACATCGAAGGAGGTGAATCTTTTTAACGCCTCGGCGTACAGCAAGCGTATGGCCGGTAGTGATCAGGATGGAGCGGACCAATCTACCCTCAAAGAGGAATCTCATTCTGGAACTGACGCAGAACACGTAGAAGCCGGTGTAGAAACTGATGCCGAAGACTTGGAGTCCGAGCAAGACCGAGCAGTGTCGGAAGGCAATACTCAGCGATCGATCCGGGATATGCTGGATGACGAGGGAGAAACATCGGTTTTTGTCAATCGAGACCTCGTCGAGCCAGACACAATTATCGCTAGTTGTCCACTCTCTCGATAGCGGCGGCAGCAAGAGGCTGGTCTGATATGGTGAGAACGCCGAAATGAGACGAAGGACACTTTTGGCACTACGGAGACTGGAAGATGAGTCAAAGATCTGGTTACTTGCCGCTGTGGCCATCGCTCAAACCGCTCTCAGAAGACAGCTGTTGCTCCCCGCCAGCCTCGCTTCGACCGAAGCGAGGCGGCTCACCCGAGTCCGTGCTCGTATCCTGGTGGCAGTCCTTCCCCGTTCGTCCGATGCTTGGTCTTCCAGCCGAGCTCGTCGTCCAACACCCGTTCGATCCCATGGAGAAACGCATCACTGAACGTGAACTCTACCGGGAGTGCTCGCCCGCCACGCCGTGGCCGGGCGAGCACTGCCCACTGCACCACCAGCCACAACTGCTCTAACAGGAACCCTACACCCACGTAGAAGAGCCGAATTGTCGTCGATGGCGTCGTCGTAAGGGCCCGCGCTTCCCTGAACTTCTCGTAGCTCTTCTCGATCCGTGAGCGGTTGTTGTAGATCCGTGCCACTTGCCGCGGCGTGCGGTCTTCCAGACCGTACGCCGCGTATCCAGTCTGTTTGAGTCCTGACTTCCCGCGATCACCGTTCTGGTAGGTCACGTTCACCGCCAGCGGAAACGTCTGTTCGTGCTCTTTGCCTTCACAGATCGTCTCTTCGGTCATGTACGACGCTGTCGCTGAAAGTTTCTTCCGGAGCGAGTCTTTCCCGGTCTTGACCGGGAAGACTGGCGGCGCTGTCGCCCGGAGCACGCCAATCACCTCGCCGACGTAGGCTGCTCGATCCATGAGAATCTGGTCGAGCTCGAACGAATATAGTTCGACGCGGGCGAGCACGCGCTCGACCGCGTCGGCTGCGCTATCGTCGCCAGCAACCGGTTCAACCGCCAGCGTCAGCGGCTTTCCCTGCGCGAGCACGAACGCCGTGCAGTACCGATGGCACTTCGTCGTGCCATCACGCGCTTGCATTCGCCTGAACTCGTCTTCGTCCGCTGGGTGCCCGTGAAACGGGTTGTCCATGAAGTCGATACAGACGGTTCTCGACCGCGACCGGTCGAGAACCGCCATTGCCATTGTCGCGAGAATATCGTTGACAGCGTCCAGCATCGGCTCTTTGTCGAGAGTATGGAGCCAGTCCATGACAGGTTCTCTGTTGGGTGTCTCGTCTGTGTTGGTCGTGACGCCGTTGACCGAGGTTGTCCCGACAGCTGCACGGAGCACGACTTCCATGATATCGCCGGAATCGAGGGGCGAGCCCTCGATTCCTGGCATCGGAATCAACTCAAGCACCTCCAGAGCAAGAGTCTTGAGTTGGCTATTCGTAATGAACTCGTCCGGATCTGTAAGCACCTGCTTGAGTTGTGGAAGGTTCATCAGGTGCGTATCCGGACAGCGGATGAATCAGGGACCTGATTCACCCGCTTCACTCAGTACTACGTATCAGCTGCTGGAGTCCTGAGCCAGAGTGGACAACTAGCGATTATCGACGAGGAGCGGATCGTCGGCCGTGATGATCAACTCGAGGCTGTCGTCTCGTATCTAAAACCCACACTCCAGGGAAATCGTCCTCCGAATATGCTTCTCTACGGTCCTGCCGGGACAGGTAAATCTCTCATCATCGGCGCAGTCACGCAACAGATTGTCGATCTCTGCCAATCCAAGGGTGAACGTTTCGGCGTTGTCAATATTAACTGCCAACCGATCAACACCCTCGATCAAGCCGTCTTTGAGCTCGTCCAAACCGTCGCAAACGATGTCGACGCAGAAGTCGGTGTCCCGGAAACCGGGGTGTCGACGAAGCGCAAGTATCGACGCTTGTACGAACTCATCAATGAGCACTACGACTCAGTTATTTTCATCTTGGACGAAATCGACCTCCTAGTCGGTCGACGAACGAATGAAGAGCCTGCCTACTCGAAACTGCTCTATCAACTGTCGCGAGCGAGTAACACGAACGAAATTGAGGGTCAAGTATCGGTCGCGGCACTAACGAATGACCCTAAATTCATGGAAGATATCGATGGTCGTGCCGAGAGTTCGTTCAATCCTCGGGACGTCTACTTCCCTGATTATGACGCGAACCAACTCCGACAGATACTCGAGAACCGGCGCGATGCCTTCCGGCCCAACGCCTTAACCGACGACGTGCTACCACTCGTATCGGCATTCGCAGCCCAAAGCCACGGAGACGCACGAAAGGCTATCGACCTATTCCGTGGTGCCGGTGATCTCGCGGACGAACGTGATGATGAGAAAGTCCGCGAAGAGCACGTTCGTGAATCCCAAGAAGAAATCGACAAGGATCGTTCGCTGAAGCTGATTGAGGGACTGACGACCCAGAAAAAGATCTCCCTGTACGCGACCGCCTCAGTTGCCTACCTTTCCAATTTGTCCGGAAGTTCGGTACCGAGTCCAGTCGGGTTTAAAGTCTATCAATGGGTTACCGACGAGATTGATGCTGACCAGATGACACGGGAGACTTACGTCAAATACGTCAAAGAACTCTCCACTTATGGTCTCATCTCCACGGCTCGAAAAAGTCGAGGACGTGGTGGGGGGATGTATATGGAATTCACGTTCACGGGCGAACCGGAAGCAATGATGAATCGGATCGTCGACGACACTCGCCTGGGAGCGATTGCCGATCAAGAAGACATCCTTCAGTCGGTGGTCAACGCCCAGCTAAGAGAGTTCCACAAGTAGGACTACATCTTCAGAGGAAGGCTCTCGAAACACACCCCCCGTCTTCGATGTGTAAACCGAGTCTTGTCAGGAGTGGTATTGAGCTCAATGGGCCGGTAACGGATTAGGCGTCGGGTCAGTACAGAAGACTACCTCTGAAACAGCTCGAATGTAGAACCCCCTCCCCCCGTCATCGAAGTGTAAGTGAGAGCCCGTAAGGCCATAAGGAAACACGTTTCGGAGTGTATACCAACGGTAGAGCAGCTTAAAGCTACATATTCACGGAGAACAGTACCTTAGAATCGGCTGGATTAGTCACTCGGTTTGTCGAAGTGAACTTCTCTTTTCCTCGTGACTAGGTGTATTACGGCTATGGTTGCCACGCAGTACTTATAAAACTACCCATACAATAGCTTATCTTGAGTTTAGACCTGATTAAGGTGTTTGAGAACGTCTCCGACGTATTGACGGCCATTCTTCCTGTTTCTACTGTTCTCTTGTTCTAGCCCCCTCCCCTTCCGTAGAGTTTTACACATCGATGACGGGGGGAGGGAGTGGACTGTCCTCTCCCGCTATGTAGATCACTCGTCACCGTGTGCAGTGAATGACTGACGTCGAATCTCCAATCGGTCCCATCCGAGCGGTGAAAGCACGCTCTCAACCGCTCTGACCAGCTGCGTCTCGTAGTACGAGGCGTCGTAGGTCTGATCGCTTCGTGGGCGAGGGCGACACGGTCTCGCGAGGATTGCTCGTCGTCGACGACCACGTACTCGATATCCTGTCAGGATGGATGGCGAGGTCCTAGCCACGAGCTCGTTCGAGACGTCCAAGCACCGGGTCTAGCGACCACGTGGCATCGAGCCGGTCGAGACAGTCCCGCTGGATGTCCTCGATGAACGGCGGGGTTGAGCGCTGCCGGGCTTCGATGCCTCTGCTCTTGAAGTCATCGTCGCCGTTGAGTTTTCCCGAAAATACTTCGTCAGTGCGCCAACGTCGCTCTCGCGCTACGGGACGAACGCCACCCAGTCGTAGTAGGCTTCGTGTTCGAGCCGAATCTCGATGCGTTCCGTGATCCCGTCGCGAGCATCTTGATGTCTTCGCGCTTATCGTCGTCGACGTCGGGGTTCGGGGTCACCCAGATGGAGTCGACGATGCCGTGGACGACGCGCCAGCCGCCGGCTTCCAGCCGTTGTTTCGCCGTCAGCAGAATTTCGTGAGCGAACGCATTGATTGCCTCGTGGCACTCGATGCGGCCGAACTTCGCGTTGCTGAATCCTTGATAGCCGAAGCAGGCGACGAGGATCCACTTCAGCGGTCCTGACCGTCCCTCGAGTTCAGCTAGGCGGTCCTCGTCGGGTCGTCCCGATCATCTCGGGACGGATGTCCTCGATGCTATCGTTTCCCGGTTCTAGTCCTGGTCTTGCTTTGCCAATTCACGGATCTTCTCTTTCGTTTCTTCCTGATGTTCACCGAACGCCACCTCGAAAATACCCCTATAGAAATGTTTGTTTTTCTCGAGCGTGATGTCTTCTCGCTTTAATTGCTTCTTCAATCGTGTGAATGTAACCTCAATGTTCTCACTCTGTTCCGGTTCAACATATATCGTGGCCGAATCCCAATCCTCTCTGATGTTCAATGGTTCATCGTCTGATTTCTGGGTCGACGGTTTATTCTCCGCAGCGGGGGTGGCACTCTGTTGACCTGATTGCTCTTCGGTTGCTGTTGTCGGGTCACTGTCCCGGCTTTTTGCGTCCGGCATGGCCTCCGTCGGCTCGTCATCGACCGTGGCTTCCTTGTCTTCTGCTTCTTCTGACGGATCCTCAAATCGCTCGTCCATTCCTCGGGGCATCCTTACACCTCCACCTGCGTCTTGTCGAACGCTCGTTCCATTGTCTCAGCAACCTCTAGGAAGAGCTCGCGCTCGACTTGCTGGTCGTTCGCGTCTTCCCACTCGAAAATATCGCAGCCGTTGTCCCACGCACGCTGTATCGCCACCCGCATTGGGAGTTTGAAAATCGGGGCTAGTGACGCATATGACTCGTCGAATGCATCCAGGAACTTCTGTGATTGCCCATCGTCTCGGTACATGTTGGCCAGTAGCCCTACGATCGCTATCTCGATTTGCTGGTTATCTTCGATGGATTCTAGCTGATCCCAGAGGTCATCCAGAGCATCCCGTGATGTCGCTTGGGTCTGGGCAGCCAGGAAAACGTTTTGTGCCGCGATAAACGCTGCATCCGTCAAAACCGAGAGATCAGGTGGGCAGTCTATCAAGATATAATCGTAGTCGTATCCGCCGTCAATCAGCTCTTCCAGAGCAACTTTTAACGAGAGACGAGCACCTGCATCGTCCATCCAATCTCGGGCAAGCCCCATGTCCTTGTGGCTCGGCACCAGATCGAAATTCAGGTGTTCGTAGTCGTCGCTGCGGATCACAATTTCTGAAAGCGTTGTGTTGTCCGTGCGCGGATTGTCAACGAGGACATCGAGGAGATTTGCGTCATCGGTCGCGAGCGTATTTGGAAGATCGTTCTTCGGGCTTGACGGATCGTTATCATCGCCTGGCCCCAATCCCAGCCCCTTCGTCATATCGGCCTGTGGATCCATATCGATCGCGAGGACATCGTGGTCTCGAGAGGCCAGTGCCGCGGCGCTGTTTATCGTCGCCGTTGTTTTCCCAGTCCCGCCTTTCTGATTGCCGAAGGCGATCGTGGGGATACCAGTCGATGGTGTGACGCCCCAGCCACGAGGTGACTCGGTCATAGTTCGATCATTGATTCACTGATTCATAAATCTACGCCAGACATCGAATCCCGCTCTAGAAATTCTAAAGTGCCGTATTCAGGGTATAAACCGCTAACAGGCGGTTTTGGTGATGTATTTGGTGGGAATCAAAGAATCACTGATTCATTGACTCAACACATCCTGGAATCCCCGCTTTGCTGGGTCCTCGTGGAATGGTGGTTGCAACTGGCAGTTACTGAATGAGTGACTCTGTGCTTCTCGGAGTAGGTAATTCATTGAATCCCTATCTCTTGGATTCACTGATTCATTGATTCACTGACTCCATGACTCGACACATCCTATTGGATTCCAAGAATCAAGTACTCCTTAACACCCTGATTTATGGCTTCAGTCAACTGCTCCACGCACGGTGGCGCGGGGCTTGTCAGTGAACTCGGCCTCTGCCGACAGTTAGTCGGACGGGACGAATCCCCGGTTCGGCGTCACGGTTCCTGACTTCAGGGCGAGTTGACCGTCGCCCGTCCGCCGCGACGACTGTAGGCTCCGACGGATATACCGCCACCTAACATTCTTCGCTCCAACATAGTCCGCATTCGCTGTCGCACCACATTTCTCGCATTCGAATTCCGCTTGCCTGGCACGGTTCCCTTCGCTCGTGTGTCCACACTCGGGACACCGCCGACTCGTGTTCTCCGGATCAACGTACTCCACACAGATGCCTTCTGCATCGGCCTTGTACTCCACGAGGTCAACGAGTTGTCGGTGCGCCCACTGGTGGAACTCCTTCACCGGGGGCGCACGTTCCCGAATATGCCGCAGGTTCTCGAACGCGATGTACGCGCAGCTGTGTTCCAACGCTTCTTCGATGATGTCGTTGGCCACGCGGTGCAGCACATCCCGAACGTAGCGGGACTCCCTGCCGCTCATCTGCTGGATGGTACGGTGTGCGGACTGCGTGCCGGTCTGTTGGAGGTTGCCGCGAATCCGCTCGAACTCCCGGTGTCGATGTCCAAGTTCTCTGCCGGACGCGAAATAGGCCGTCGAGGTCGTGGCGATATTGACGATGCCGAGGTCGACGCTGTGAACTGTCTTGTCCTCGTCGTCGCCCTGTTTTTCGACCTGTTTCTCGGGCTTCGGTTTGCGAAAGCCGAGATGTAGGTAGTAGTCGCCATCACGCCGAGAGAGCGTGGATTCGGTGAGTTCCCAGTCCTCGTTGTTGAGGTACTGGTGTTGGTAGCCACCTTCGTCGTCCGGCAACGTGAGATCGCACCGAATACGGTCGTCGACCGTGGAAAGTGAGACTGTTCCGTCGTCAAATAGTGTCATCGTCCGAGTGTCGTATTTCACAGGCGGTACGAGGCGGATGTCCCGACCCTTGAGGTCGGGGAGGAAGCCGACACTCGATGAAACTAACTACGTTCTATAGATAGGCCAGCTCCCCCCACTCTACTAATAAACTTTTATTAGGCAACAAAGGTAAATGTGAGCCACAGATGGACGATGCGCTACGACGCACCGTGCCGGTCAAACTCGACGTACCAGAAGAGCGTCGTGGCGACCTCCATCAAACCAAAGCTCAGTTCTTGCACTGCGCCAACCGCACGAGCGAGTGGGCGTGGCGCTACGACGACTACTGTGTCACCAACAAGAGCAAAGCCGAAAACGCCCTGTACGACGAGTTGCGCGAGGAAACCGACCTCACCGCCAACCTCGTCCAGAAAGGCATTCGACGCGCCATCGAAGCCGTCCAAAGCGGCGTCGAGAAACTGAAGCAAGGCGAACAAACGAGTCAACCCGAGTTCGACTCGTGGAGCGTCGTCTACGACAAACGCTCTGCGTCATTCAACGACGACTACGCCACGCTCTCTACCCCCGACGGCAGAGTCACTGCTGAATACGTCCTCCCACCCGAGGACGAACGCGAAGACACGCCGTTCGGCAGGTACTACGAGAGTGAGGCGTGGGATGCGTCGATCGCCACGCTTCAGTACGACGAACAGGAGGATGCGTTCTACCTGCATGTCACGCTGAAGAACCCGAACTACGAGGGTGACGGAACGGAACGCCAAGAAAGCGAGTCACGTAGTGAGGGTGCCGAGAACGGAGTGGTTCTCGGTGTTGACCTGAACGTGACTGGCGCGTTCGCTGTCACCTCCACAGGCGAGTTCATCGGCAGTGCGGACTCCCTCACCCACAAGCGCAACCAGTACGAACAACGCCGCGCCAAACTGCAACAGACGGGTACACGGTCGGCTCACCTCACGATGCAGTCCATCGGCAGTCGGCTCTCGGATTGGTCATTGGACTGGCTCCACAACCGCGCCAACGACCTCATCACGGAAGCCCAAGACGCGGACGTGGACGGCATCATTTTCGAGACCCTTGACCACATCCGCGAGAACATTGCGAACGGGTCGAAGTTCCAGCAGTGGGCCTACGCGAAGTTCGTGGAACTCGTCGAGTACAAGGTCGAGTCTACGGAGTTGTTCGTGGATACCGTGAATCCGGCGTACACGAGTCAGCGTTGCTCGCACTGTGGGTTTACCCACGAGGACAATCGTGACGACAAGGCGTTTGAGTGCCAATCATGTGGGTACGAAGTGAACGCGGATTATAATGCCGCGAAGAACATCGCAAATCGGTACTGCGGGTATATCCATCGCGGGCAGAAGTCTCGCGGTGGATGGGCCACCAGTCAACTGGCCCTCAAGTCAGGGACGTTGAGCGTGAACGGCGACTACACGCCTACCGAACTACTCGGTTAGAACGGGAGTCCACTGACAAGCCTCGGGGCTTGACCCCGAGGTGGTTGACGGAGAATATACGTGTAGAGGCGAGCGAGCCGTGGCTCTTCGAGTAGCTGTGCCACTGAGATAAGGCCATTAACGGCGCATTCGAGGTCCCCCGTCGCTTTCGACGTACAATACATAATTCGTATACTGTATAATAACGATTAGGTTGCAACCGAAGTCGGAGGCGTCCAAGTATCACTCTTCGCTTGGTTCGAATGCAGCAGCCAGCTGATCGCGCATATACTTCCGGCAGAGCGTGCGGGCCCGGGAATCTGAGAGATAATTCTGCAGGACGACGTCGGCACTCGCGCTTCCTTGTTCGGCCGCAATTTCGTCGGTATCATCGATCCCCGCCGACAGTCGCTCGTCTGCGGCTGATTCCTCAATCATTCCAGCATCAATCACGGTCAACGAGACCCCCAATTGACTCAACAATAGTCACGCTATCGGGTGCTTTTCGAGGTCTGTTGGAGCCTCGCCCAACACTTATAGTGTTGGCCGCTATCCCAACACGTAGGGAATGCCGCAAGAGCCGCTCTTCCAGTACACGCACGTCGAGGCCGGCCTGGTCGAGAACGTCGTGCTTCGGCCGACTGATGACACCGAGACATACCCCTCAGGCTGGAAGTACACGCTCCACTTGGGCACACTCGATGACCTCACGCTCGTCCGGTATGACAACTCGCACGAGGACACGAAGGGCCACGAGCACCACACCGCGGCCGGTGACAGAGACGACGTCGAATTTCCCGGGATGGAAGACCGGCTCGTCGAGTTCTGGGCGAGCGCGGACGAGTACTGGGAGGCCGTCGGCGGCAACCCGCCCCGACCACACTGATCGAACACCACCCGACCAACCGACATCCTGACTATGACCACGCTCCAGATCACCGTCGGCGACCGAGAACAGCTTCGCCAAGACACGCTCCAGTTCGTCCAGGACAGCGACGCTGACGACCTCGACAGCCAGGATGGAAAAGCGACGCTCCAGTTCGGAACCTACGACGACTTCGTTGACAGTCTTACCCCACTCCGCCTCGAGCTCATCCGGGCGATCGCGGAGGAGACTCCTGAGAGTATGCGCGAGGCGGCCCGTCTCGTCGATCGCGATGTGTCTGATGTCCACTCGGACCTGAAGCAGCTCGAAGTGCTGGGTATCCTCACTCTCGAAGCGGGCGGGCCCAGCGGCGCGATCCAGCCCGTTGTCCCGTTCGATCGGATCGAGGTTCACATCGACTACCCGCTTATCGATCGCGACGACGCCGATAGCGCCTCCGCGAGTGCGTAGCACGAGAACTCAGATATGACCATTTCTTTTTGTACACACGTGAGTGGTGAACCCCGAACGACAACTCACCACCCGCCGTCGACGGCGCGCTGGTACGCGGTCACGGCTTGCTCGACGATCACGCCGAGGTCGGACTCCGGAACGTTCTTCGCTGCCTCATCGATCACCTCGAAGTTCCGAAGGAGGGAGTCGACAGTCGTCGAGTCCTCGACGAACTCCGCGTAGTCCATTCCCTCCGTGAAGCGCTCGATCTTCTCGACGGCTTCGAGAATGTCGTCGAGATAGTCGAGGACCTCGGTCATACTTGACATCCTCCCGCGCCTGAAGACGCGGGAATCCCACGACACCGCGCCGCTGGATTGGGATATTAGGGTTTGCAGTCTACCACTTGATCCTGCGGTTGGAATCCGCTGGACAAGTCATACAGGTAGACTCCGGGCTGTGCCAACCAGCCGGTACTCCTATCCCCGTCCAAACTGGCCGAAGACTCGGAGTTACTTTCGTTCATGTCGAGACGGATGTTCTCCGCCCCATTCACGTCAGCGTTGAACGCCGCATCACACTCCTCGCAGACGTACAGACCACGTTCAACACGCTGACTCTCGTTTTCTCTCCCACACATACAACACGTCTTGCTCGTGTCACGCTCAGATACTTCCACAACCTCGATACCCTCGACCTTCGCCTTGTATTCGAGAAGGTCCGTGAAGCGGTCGAACGCCCACCCGTGCAAGTCGAGGTTTCCGTGCCGACCCCAGTTCTTTGAGCCACCATCTTCGTCCTCTCGGATACCCTCCAAGTCCCCCACGTTGATACGACCAACTTGTTTTTCAACACACCGCTGAACGATATGTTTGGCGAGACTGTGGAAGAAGTGAGTGCGCCGCTCCGACCATTTCGCGTGTAGACGGGTGGCTTCTTCGCCACCCGAATCGTCGCACTTGGCGATCTCTTTTGGGAAGTAGTAGCCGTCCTGTTTCAGCCGGTTGCCGGGGTAGAGGTCGGCTTCCTCGGTACTGTACGCAACGGTAGCGAAGTTACAGATACCGAGGTCGATACCTGCCGTCTCGGTGCCGGGAGCGTCAGGAGTCTCAACTTCGTCTTTACAGACGAGGTGTAGTTCCCAGTGCCCGTTTGAGTTGTCGTAGACGGCGCGAACCTGTTGTAGATTTTCGACGGTGACGCCGGGTGCGGTTTCGTACTCAACGAGGATGTACTCTCTCGCTCGGGGGTACTCTTTGTGATTTCGACCTTTTGAGAGGCGAACCCGATCGTTCTTTGAGTCGTGACGGATGCCTTTCTGTTTCCACGTCACCGTGCTACGCGGGTGTTCTTCGTGGACGCGACGACCCTGTTGGTCGTAGTAGTTTTCTTTGCGGTAGCCGGGTGGGTTGTCCCTGTCGTCTTCGGAGCCGTACCACGAGTTGAAGGATTCAGCGAGTTCCTCCAGAACGCGCTGACTGGACTGACTGTGTAGTCCTTTGTACTTGTTGTGGGTCTTCAACTCGTCTTTGAGGTCTCCGTGATCGGGGATTTCACCCGTTTCATCCCATACTTCGCGGGAGTAGTAGTTAGCGACGTTCCAGAGCTTGCTGGCTGACCAGCCGTGCCTGTCAAGCGACTCCTCTACCTGACCGTGGTTGAGGATTTTCGCTTGGTGGGTTCGGTGGACTTCCAGCATTTGGAACGCTCTATAACAGGTTATAGTTGATTCGTAAGTAAAAGTTCGGGTTGGGAACAGTGGAATATCCAACCGTGCTATCGATAGTAGGGTGTGTCAGAGTTGTCGGATTCATCCCGCGCCTCAAGGCGCAGGTATTCTCCTTGTATTCTATAATTGTTCGTTCCTTGCCGAAGCTGTCGGCACGTCCCCAGCATAGCGCATGCCTTACCGAGTTAGATATCAGCGTCATCGTCAGCCCGCTGCCAGGAGAGTGAGTCCTGTGCCGGACCGGTTTCGCCATCTCCTAACAACTGTTCTGCGCGCTCAAGCGCGTCGACGACCTCATTTAGTCCCATTTTTGAACCCCTCCTGTTTTACTGCGTTAAGTGCTGGCGAGTCTCGGAGCGTCACCCCTTCGGCGAGAATTTCACTGGTCCGGTCGTGATTCCCGGCCGATCCTTTTGCTTCGACGATGATATGTGCCTCGTACCGATCTCCGTCGAACTGTTCGTCGGCGATCTCTTGTTCAATGGTATGGGCCTCGCGCTGGGCTTGCATTCGGTCTTCCTCGACAACGACAAACAGGTCGATGTCGCTCGTTCGGTCAGCGGTGCCTCGCGCGACGCTGCCGAAGAGGACTACGCCGATGTCGTCGCCAATTCGTTCTTCGAGATCGGTGAGGATCGCTCTGATCGGTGCGTGATACTCCGATTGTGGAATAGTCGTTACCGGATCGTCAGCCTTGACGAGCATCTCTGCATCAATCCGAACAGCATTTGCCCGGCCTGATCGATCGACGGTGATCACGCCAAGTACCTCGAGCGTATCGCCGGCGGCATTCACACTACTCAACTCTTCCCCGTCACTCGGTGGAGTTCTCGATTCGTGAACCCTCGCTCTGGATTGTCGATGAGAAGATGTAGAATATCGCCGGTTGCCCCGTATCGGAATGCATCCGTATCAGTAGTTGAAAACACGGCGATTCTATTCAGCAACGGCCCCTGAGAATCAGTCGGCGTCTGAGGTGCTCCAACCGGCCCCGAGAACGTCGCCAAATACTTGTCGGGTTTCTGGTGGTTCGGTCGGAATCTGGAGGTCGTGCGGGTCGTCCTCGATGGCCTGCATCAGCTCACCGGCAGTCAGTTGCTTCCCGTCACTCAGCGATTCACCTGTCTCCTCAGCACGGAGGATGTTCGCCACCGTCCAGATGTTGAACAGGTGCGCCGCGAAGTTGAAATAGAACGCCCGAAGCGCCGGGTTTCGAGACCCACACTTGGCGAGGAACTCCTCCTTGATCACGCGGAAGTCCGTCTCGATGCCCCACCGACGGCGGTACGCCTCGCCCAACTCTTCCGGCGAGACCTCTTCGGGATGCAGGTTCGTGTAGAAGTACGTGTAGTCGTCCATCGGCTCATCAGCGTCTGACTTCCGTAGTTTCACCGTCTTGTCCGACTTCAGGCCGACCGCGTAGTAGCTGTCTTCGTCGAGGGAGCCGACGCCGTAGGGGTAGTATGACGACCGCAGATCGGCACGCGCCATTCCGTTCAGGAAGTGTTTGACCGTCTTCCCCGACTTGCGGCCCTGCATCACCAGTTCCAGCCCCTGCTCGGTGATGGTCGAAATCGTGTCCGAGTTGTAGAACTCCGTCCCCGCGTCAAGGTAGACGCGGCCGATACTCAGGTGTTGCCTGGCCAGCCGGAGCATCCGACGGATGTACTCTGGCGTCTTGCTCTTGTCTTTGACCGGGAGCACGACCAGGATCAGCGGCGTGTCAGTCCCGACGAGGGCCAGCGTGATGTACTTCCACGCCCACGAGTAGTTCCGCCCCGGCTTCGTCCCACGAATGAACTCGTTACTCTCGTAGTCGCCGTAGAACGGCCAGTCCGTGATGTCAAAGGCTACCTCTGCGCTGTCGGGAAAGTAATCGTATCTGGCGGCGATCTCGAACAGTTGCTCATTCGCCTCGCGGAACATCTGTACAACGTTCTCTCGTGAGGACTTCCGAAGGTGGTGCGTGAGGTTCTGCCCCGTCGGAATGTCGCCGTCGTCGTAGAATCCCTTGTACTTGAGGTTCTTTGCGGCATCGTTGACAAACCCGTTCCCATTTGCGGCGGCGATGAGCACCCGGAGCGCCGCGTCCTTCGTCACCTCAAAACTGCTGTCGCGCTTCAGCCGGAGGTACTTGAACGTCTTCGATCGCAGACTCCGGGCGATCACCTGGACCGGAGGGAACCCTTCGCCGTCAGTGACTATCGTGTCCGGCGTCGGGTCTCGAAACCAGTGTTCGAGCTTCGTATCCTGCAAGCGCCGGACCAGCGTCTCAGTCTCACTCGCGTAGTAGTGCCGCGTCTCGTCATCCATCCGCCCCGGCATCCGGTTCAGCGTCGGCTGACTCACCGAATTCTCAATTCCCAACGCCTTCCGGATGTCGGGGTTCTTGATGGCACGGGCTACGCCCGACTGGTTGAGTGCCGAGAGGTCGAAGAACAGATACAGCCGCGTCGCGTCCTCTCCGTCCAGATTCTCAGTGAGGTTCTCGTTCGTCCCTCTCGACCAGTAGTAGTGCCGAAGCTGGACCTTCCCGAGTGCCTTTGCGAGTCGATGCTCGGGCGACTCCAGGTCGTCGTACCGATCACGTTCCACCGACCAACGGTAGACGCGGTAGGCCTCTGATTTAATGGCTTCCCACAGCGGCGGCGTGATGTTGTTGGCCGGATTCCGGCTCAGGAGACCCGTGTACGCCCAAGGATCATCCCGAGGGTCGTCCGGCAGCTTCTTCTTGGTCTCGGTGTACCGGCTTGAAATCTCTCCCTTCCTCTCCCACCGCTCGTGGATCTCACCCTTCGACTCAGGATCACGGTCAGCGTCTTCGTCTTTCTCCTTTGCCACGGCAGATCACTCTCTACTCATCGTCTCGCCACGACCCCCATACTTCCCGGTACTTGCCGAGTTCGCGGTATTCCTTCTTCCGCTCGAAGGCGTCGATGGCGTAGATCACCTCGTTGTCCTTGTCCCAATCAATCAGTACGCGAAAGTCGCCGACGCGAAGCTTGTAGCCGGGATGGTTCTTCAACCGGTCAAGGAAATGGTCCGGGAAGTCGCCGATGTCCTCCAGCTTGTTGATGATCCGCTCGGCGTCATCGGTCTCGAACTGTTCCAGCGTTTCGACCAGCGTCTCCGTCAGAACGACCTCGTGAGCCACCGTTCAGCCCTCAGTCGTCGATACCGAGGCGTTCGCGGGCCTCGTCCGTGGACATCGTCCGCCCCGCTGCAACGTCCGCGTAGCCCTCCGAGACGCCCTCCTGCGCGCCGGGCGTCAGAATCGGTTCCGTGGTGTCGCGCAGCACCTCACGGATGAACTCCGAGCGGTTGGTGTACTCCAGTTCCTCGGCCAGTTCGTCGATCTCCTCCAGAAGCCGCTTTGGCACCTTTACGTTCAACTTCACCATGTCCCCGTCGCCGTTGTCTCCCGCGTCCGTGCTCATAACGCGTGGTACGCGGGTGGTACTCAAAGAACTGTCGCTCAGTCGTCGCGCGGATCGTCAACCAGTTCGTAGAGGCCACTGTCGTGGGCTTTTTCGACGTGTCCAGCGGCGACAAGAACGTTTAGACGATTGTGAATGGTCTGCTTCGACAGACCCGTCCAATCCACGAGAACAGCAGGCGTACACCGCCCCTTCTGGAGTTCATCGAGGATCTCTCGGTCACTCTCTATCAACTCGTCCGCCTCCATCATTGTTGCACTCATGTGTGACTATGGCCATAGGTATTACGAGTGGCCAGTTAGTCCTTTTGGATAGTATGGACTGAATGGATTGACTAACAGTAAAGTATAAGGTGATGGCAAAGAGAGTGCCTGTTGAGAAGCGCGGGACATCGGTCAGAAGTTGGCCGGGACGGGCTGCAACCCGTCCGACCGCGCTTCGTGGAGCACACGAAGCATGTCAATGAAGACATCCGCCGGACTTCAGGATTCCGGCACGACGGACGAATCGACCGCCGAAAACGTGGAAGCAGACCTCGATCTCGCGGAACTGATCGAGCTGCACGAGAACACCGACTGGAGCGAGATTCCGGGCATCAGTGCTGCGGAAGCCGGTGCGTGGACCGCTCGATTGATAGAAGCGCGGGAAACCGTGCAGGAGGGTCTGTGATGCAGCGTCGCCAATTCCTCGCCGCAGCCGCCACCCTCGCTGCGCTCCCACAGGCCGCGACCGCTGACACGGGGCGCGCCGAGGAGATCGTCGAAGACCGGAGCGTCACCGACGATGGGACGTACTCCATCACGGACTGTGGCTCCGTTCCCGGCGGGCTGAACAACGTCCACGTCACGGCAGACATGAACGACGGCCCGCTCGAAGTCGAAGGCGTCCATGAGGAGAACGGCTGGAGTGGCGTTGACCTCCGATGGTCATCCGGCCCCATCGAGGTCGGCACCGGCCTCGACCCCGACGACGCCCGCGACCTCGCCGCTCGGTTGGTGGTCGCCGCCGATGCAGCGGAGGGGGAGTTCGATGACTGACGGCGACACCTGCGCTGCGAAGTTCCGCGGTACGAGCCACTCTCTCGATGCAGTCTCGTGGGAACTCGAAGCGCAGGAAGCAGACGGCTACGCGTTCGTGGCTCTGCGATTCGGATTCGCCGGGCTTGAAGCCGAACTGACGTTCGACATCGAGACTGCCGAGGAGTTCCTCATCCAGTTCCGCGACGAGATCGTCCGCGCGAAGCAGAAAGAACTGGAGTGGGAGACCAACACCGACCCGGACACGGGCATCGCGGAGGAGTGTGAATGACGCTCCAAGACGCTCGCGTGACCGCTCGCATCGTCCGAACGGAGGACGGCAAGACCTTCCACGAGTACGAAGTCGGAGGCGTCGCCTACGGCTCCCTGGACGCGCTCGAATCGGCACTCAACCACTGCTAACCCCAAGACAATGATTGAAGACATCGAGAAGGACGTTTTCGTACGAATTCAAACCGACCTACTGGTGGTCGGCGACAGCATCATGACCGACCGGCACCACGCCAGCAACGGGAACTACGAGGACGACGACCCGCAGAACCAAATCGGCGGCATCATCCCCGCGTTCAGCCTCTCGGGCTGGCTTCGCCACGGGATGGAGAAGTCCGTTCAGGAGCGCGATAGCACCGCCTGCCACCCCGGCGAGGCCAACGCGAACTTTCGGAAGGACGGCGTCTACAGCCGCGACCTCGATGCCGGCTACCACCCGAAAGGCGACTGTCTCGAAGACGACGACGGCAACGGCTGCGTGATTCTGGACCTCTTCGGTGGGTTCGGGAATCGCCCCGGCAAGGTGATGCGTCGCCCGATCAAGTTCTCACCTGTCCGCTCCAGCGTGGACTACACGCGTGGACAGGCAGAGGGCCACTACCGGCGGCTCAACCGGAACATCGTCTCCCGGAACGAGGAAGACAATCGTGAGCCGCTCCGGAACGCCGAACTGGACGCCGTCGGGAACCTTGACGGCTGCTGGCACCTCTCCTTCCGAGAGACCAAGCCCGAGTTCGTCGCGCTACTCGCCGAGGCCATCGACTACCTGGACGCGCACAAGACCGACTTCATGCACCAGCTCGGCGGCGCGCGGAACTTCGGCGGCGGGATCGTGGACTGCGAGCTCGTGAACCCGCTCTACAACGAGACCGAACTCCGCCGCGTCTTCGACCGCGGGAAGGGCAACACGAACAAGATGGACGACAAAGACGAGAAGTGGGAGAACGAGTACCTGCCGGAGTTTCAGGCGGCGCTCGCAGAGCGCGTGGAGGACGTATGAGCGACGTGATGCTCACTGCCTTCCGGCACGACGTCCACAAGTTCACCGGCGAGAGCCACGAGGACGCCCGTGAGGAGTTCGCTGGTGTTCCCGTGAACCAGTCGGTGCCCGAGGGTGCGGACGGCGATGCGGCGGCGCTCTCGCGGCCTCAGCAGAAGCAAGAGCAGACCGTCCCGACCCACGACGACCACTACCGACTCTCACTGCTGACCGGTGAGACCGCCTACGACCCGGGTGAGTTCTCCCGGGCGACCACCGAGAGCGAGGTGTCGGACCTCATCGGCATCGAGGACGCACAGACGGCCCACGAGCGCTGGCTCACAAGCGACGTGGCCGCCGCGTTCAACGAGTCGGTGTATCACCCCTACACCTCGCTGAAGTACCACACGCTGCTCGTGGCGGCGCTGCTGGACAACTACCGCGCCGACCACGACTTCGCCGATCTCCGGCTCATCATCGATCCGGCGGGCGAGGTCGTCCCGTTCCGCACCGTCTTCGACGGCGACCACTTCGCGCTTCGGATCGACGAGAACACCGACGGGAATCCGTCGGCCCGGCTCGGGAGTCGCCCGTGGCGGTCGTGGGCGTCAGCGTGGAACCGCCTGACGGCGCACCCGCTTGATACCGACCACGACAAGTACGACATGACCCTCGATGCCAACCTTCGGCGGATGCAGTCCTGGAGCGCGGCGCTCCAGTACATCGAGGACTACGCTGAATGGAGGCCCGACCGATGACGGCGATTCAGCAAGTCCTGTGGGAACTGCGGATGGACTACATCGGTCACCCGTACTACGTCTCGGGGAACGCCATCCTGCACGCCATCGGCCAGCACCTCGATCCCGAGACCCACGCAGCAGTGTCGGCCAGTCACGGCGTCTTCGTGCCCGGCCAGTTCGGGACGTTCCCGGAGGAACACACGCAGTCGGGCATCCGCCCGTACCTCGGGAGCGGCCTCCCCGACGTCGAGGCCTACGACGACCTGTTCCTCCAGCGGGAGGCGATGCACCCGTGGCTGCTGGATACTCGCGCCCGGGACGCGCTGAACACGCACGATCTCCGAGTCCACGGCGGACACCCGGCGCTCGCTCACGAGACGATCATGGGCCGCCGGGAGGACCAGCGGAAGCAACAGCAGACGACGAAATGGTACGTTCACGCCTACCTCCACGCCGATGACCCGACGGTGCTCCCGCTCGGCGAGGATGTGCTGGAGGGCCTCCAGTTCGGCGGCAAGCGCAACTACGGCTACGGCGAGGTCCAGCTGAAGGATACGCAGATGGTGGATCTCGATGAACTGGACTACTCGCGGCTCGAAGGCGCGGAGACGTACCTCATCGAACTCGTGACGCCGTTCGTAGTGGCTTCGGAGTATCCCGACGCGGACGACCGGCCCGTGCCGTGGTGGTGGGCCGAGGACCGCGACGACCTGCGGCTCCGTGAGGAGAAGATCCTCGAACAGCGTGAGGTCTTCCGGCTGGAGACGGTCGATCACGGCCAGGTCGTGAAGTACCTCGGCGACCGCCCGGTGGAGACCGCGAAGAACGGCCTCACGCGGGTCGGCTCACACTCCCGATACGGCTTCGGAGAACTGCGGCTGAAGCCCCTCGGCGAACAGTATCAGGAATCAGAGAAGTAACGACTAACTGGCCACCAATGCAACACCAGAATCAGGATGAATCGGGCGAGAAAAATACAGCGGTGCGGCTGAATAAAGAAATCGTATTACCAACAACTGGTATCACCGAGTGGGACGGGGAGCCGAACGTACGAACCCTCTGTTGGCCCTTCTCACCGAACCGTCTCGCTGTTCATGAATGTTCTAATGGTTCAAAGCAACAACCCTCGGTGACAACGATACACGGAGTTATCGAAGTCTTCTCAACTTCCTGTATCGGGGAGTAGCTGCCGAATTAGCTATGAAATCAGTCACCTCAGCGGTGGTGTATCCAGCTATACCGTGCTGTGAGGGGTGTTTCTGAGGAGACGTACTCGTCACTCACCATCTAGGATTTCTTGGGCGCGCTCGCGAACGCGCTCACCGTCGCGGTCACGGTAGGACTTGTGTGTTGTCTCGATGCTCTGATGACGGAGCGCCTCCTGAGCGGCCTCCGCGTCGTGGGTATAGAGTTCGTCCCCGAGGCCACGTCGGGCGCCGTGTAGTTTCAGATGCTCGCCATCGGAGCCGACCAGCCCTGACGCGTCGGAGTGTTCGCGGAGGATGCGCCGTGCCCCGCCGATGGAGAGCGCCGGCGGCGTACCGCCGTGCTCGCGGTAGACATCCAACACCGTGTCAGGGGCGAGGCGGTCGTCGTCTTCGTCGACGCCGTCGAGTATGCGAGCGCCGGCGTAGAGTGACGGAGGGTGTCGCGTCACCCAGACAGGCCAGTCCTCATCCCTGGGGTTCTGACGCCGATAGTGGTCCGCCAGCCGCGTCCTTCCGGCGTCAAGGAGCGGGGCTTCCTCGATTTCTTGGGACTTCCCGAGGACAGACAGCGTCCCCGCGTCGAGGTCGACATCGCGCCACCGAAGACCGTTGCGTCGGTCGTTGTCCAGGTCACGGAAGAGTTCGGCGCCGCGGGCCCCAGAGTAAGCGACCGTGGCGATAAGGGCCCGCTCGCGGGCAGCATCCGCCGGCGTGACCCATCCCTGCTCGTCGTCGAGGGCGGCGTCGAAGTACCAGTCCGTCCAGCGGACGATCTGCTTGCGCGTCGCCGGACTCCAGAACTGCTGGCCGTCGTCGGTCGTGCCGAGTGACTCATCAGGGAGTTCGTCCTCGACGTGATGGCTCTTTGCAGGGTTTTCCGAGAGGAGGTCGCGTTTGACGAGGTACTCCAGCCACGCACGCACCCGAGCGAAGTACTGGTGGGCGGTGGCTCCGCTGATGCCGTGGGGTTTTCCCTGTTGCTCGCGCGTCTGGACGCGGCGGTCGAGGTGCTGGGCGTAGCCTTCGAGGAGGCGCGTCGAAATCGACTCGACGTCCTCGACGCCACGGTCGGCGGCGAATTCTTCGAAACGCTCCAGCAGGCGTTTCGAGTCGGTGGCGTACCGTCCAGAGTCGCCGACCTTCCCCTTCGACTGGACGAACTGCTGTATTGCCGCCTCGAAGGTGGTTCTGTCGGCGTCTTCCCTGGGGGTAACGCCGTCCTGAGTGTCGTCCATTCCGTTGACTGACCCGACGGCGGCGACCTCCATAATTCTACCGTCGCTTATTCGATTAAGCACAAGTGGACTATGGAGAGACACTAAAACCGCGATATTGCGGTGTACAGAATTGCTAAGCCTAAAATACGATCTCAGCATCCGTCTTTAGTTAAGCCTCACACCTCGGTTGTGTAGCGGTAGCGAGCGTCTCTTGTAAGATTGGTCGTTGCTTGTGGATCTTTTGAGCGTCTTCGATCAGCCGGTCGAGAAGCGGCGGTGGTGAGTAGCCAAGGAACTCACCGAGTTCGTGGAGAATAAGCTGGGCGTGCGACCGAAAGGTCGCCGCCCAGCGCTCTGTCGGAAACACAAGCTCATCATCCGCCTGCTCAGTGACTAGATCCAACAGATCGCGGCTTACAAGCAGCGACAGCAGCGCTGCGTACAATAAGATCCTCACCACGTGTTCGTCACTCGTGTCGAACTCGTCCAATTCGTACTGCGTCTTCAGCTCCCGGAACAGCAACTCAACTTCCCACCGACAGCGGTAGATCTCCGCTAAATCCGCCGGAAAGAACTCTTTCCTCGCTAAATTCGTCATGTACAGGTGGTAGTCGTCGGCGTCCTCGTCGCGGACGCCGACGACGCGAAACCGCTTCGTATCCAGCGACTGTGTCCCATTGTACGGCCCCCGTTTGAATTCGACTTCGACCTCCACATCGATGTATTTCCGGTCAAGATCATCGAGAACAGCTCGGAGCTGCTTGCCCTCTAAGGGAAGGGCGCGGCCGCGCCATTCCCGTAGCTCTCCGGTAATCAGCGGATTCGCGTTCTGCTTCAGCCGACTCACGAAGTAGCCGTCATTTTCGTCGATCAGCGCAAACCGGCGGTACTTGAAGTAGGCGAGATCGAACAGCATGAGGCGATTCTCAAGCCACGGCCCTGTTTTGAACAAGGTGCTGTCGTGCGTTTTCTCGTTAGCAGTATCGAGCTGTTCAATCGTCTGCTCTGTGGCATTGTGGAGCAGGTGGAGCTTCGCTCCAGCCTGCTCCTCGTGGCGGGCTTCGAACTGATCTGAGAGAAATTCGTGTAACCGCAACACCGTTCCATCAGCGATCATCACGTCTCTAAATCGGTCGATATCAGCGTCAACAGCGTTAGGAACGGCGACCTCGTCGAGACCATGCTCGACGAGGTCGCGGAGATACTCCGCAAGCGTCGGTGTCAACCGCTGATAGAATCCACCCGGAGAAATCGTCTCATCGGCAGTAGAGTTGTAACAGCGTCTAAAACCGGCGAGTGTTCGGCTTTCGCCTGCGGCGAAGCCGAACACGAACGCCCAAACGAAGGCAGGGATCTGGAGCTTGCGGTCACGTTCGACCACGCCGAGTTTAGTGATTCGGGAAAGTTATTGAGTAGAAGTATCTCTTTAGTGTAGTGACTGGTCGAGAGAAGAAAATCGTGCGACACCTGAGTGAAGAAGATCTGGATCGTCTTCTCGGCGAGGCAGACGATCAGAAGGAATTCGAACGCCTCGTGTTCATCAAACGGCTGTACAAGGGTGCCACGCTGAAGGAAGCCGCCGACGACGTCGGGAAATCTGAGGGCACCGCCACGAACTGGGTTAACCGCTGGAACGAAGGAGGTCTCGGCAAACTCACTCCGAACTTCGGGGGCGGTCGGCCCCCGAAGCTCGACGAAGACCAACAAGACGAACTCATCGATCGACTACGTGAGGGACAACCGTGGAAAAAACAGGAGATTCAGCACCTTCTCGACGAGGAGTTCGACGTCGAATATCATCCACACTACCTCCCAACGTTCCTACACAATCTCGGCCTTTCCTACGCCATTCCTCGGACAAAACGGCCTGATCGACCCGACAACGCCGAAGAGATCCTCGACGAACGCGTTGAGTACGCGTTCGACGAGGATGCTCACGACCAGCCACATAATAAGCGCGAGAGTGACGACGATGACGACGAAGAGAAGTGGCGTACCGATGAGGATATCTGCACTGATGGCGGGACTGTGGTGGGATTTTTCGATGTCTCGCATCCACAACCATGGGACAACTCTCAGCGACTGTATACGGTCGATGAACCACATATCACTCGGCCGCTGGTGAAAATCGATACACCAGCGGCCGGGTTCTATGCGCTCAACGGAGAGAGCGTGCTGTCGTTCCCACCGAACCAGGAGAAAGAACAAATCTGTGGGTGTTTCGAGGAGATCCGCGAGCAGAATCCCGGCAAGCGGATTCTGCTCGTGTTGGATAACTTTTCGTCACACGTCTGCAAGCACACGCGCAAGCGTGCTCATGAACTCGGGATTGATCTGGTGTTCCTTCCGGTTGGTTCCCCGGACCTCAACCCAATCGAACCTGTCTGGAAGAGTCTCAAGTGGGAGTCTTCGCCGTTGATTGTTAACGGCGAAGACGAGTACCGGAGACTCCTTGACGAACTGTTCGACCAACTGACCGAGAAACTGAGTTTCGCTGCATCGTGGATTGACAATCACCTCAGTGGATTTCTCAATAAGATTTGCTAATCACTATCCTCGGCGTGGTCTTCGAGGAACTCAGAGGGAAACAGTGTAGTGAGCCGACGCATAATCCGAGGTGAGGAGTCCTTGTCGTGCACAGACTGGACTTCCTCATTCCTTCCGAAAGATGCCTCGATAAGCCGCCGCTATCACGCGGTTTCTCGCTTAACTAAAGACGGATGACGATCTCAGATGTAGGTGGTAAATCGTATATCGCTATATAATAAATCCGTGGCGCAGCAGCCCGCATTCACCATATCTAACTTACCGCCTGTTTCACTCTTAAAGTTCGGATGTTGGTTGCAGGCTGCAAGCAGACATGTGCCTCGTTACAGGGGTGTTCACCTGAACTCGACTCGGTCAATACTGTCGAACACTTCCCGCCACTGGTCGGGCATGTCGCTACTCGTATACTCGCCGTCGTTCGCTCGCTTTAGGACTTGGCGAGCTTCCGTGTTACTGAGGGTCGTGAGGTTCATTTCGTTGACCGCGTGTTTCCGGGACTGTTCTGTGCTCATCACACGATCTTCCCGTATCGCCGTGTAGACGTAGTACCAGAACCACATGTCGCCTTCTTGCTCGATTGATTCCGCCGATGGACTCGACGCCTCAGGGGGTGCAAAAAGTCGCTCAGCGAGTGATACCCCAGGGAGTGTTGCGACCGTGTTGAGGAAAGCCCGGCGTAACATACTCTGTCGACAGAGGATGAGACACAAAACCCTTCCCCAAGTGCAGTGACACCGGAATCTCGAACTGATCACAGAGGACTGCAAAATATTGATACCTGTTAGTGATTATCTGATCACACTCTACTGTGACTCTTCTTGGGGAGTGACCCTTAGTTAGGGACAGGGGACATTCGCACTCACTCCTCGAAGGATGGCTCCGATCTATCTTTCGACGTGATCATATTCCATGTTCGATTCGCGTCCTTCACAGTCGTCTGAGCAGGCTGATCGAGGAGTCGCCGACCGCGGGCAGTGAGATCATAGATTTCTCCCTCAGACGTGACTGCTCGATCCAGAAGGTCGAAGAAATACAGCTCGTATAGAATCCCCTGTGTCGCGTAGAGATTCATCCCGATCCGATCTGCCGCTTCTCGTGGGGATATTCCGCTGTGGTTCTCCAGTTTCTGGAGTAAGTCATGCGCCTGTTCGGTCACGACCACGATATCGCTCGGAGTAACTTCCTCGTCGGCTTCCGCTGATAGCTCACGGGACAGTTCGACAGCTGACTCGACGAGCTCGCCAAACAGTTCGGATTGCCGACGTTCGTACTTCTCCTGTTTCGAGAGGACGAACTCTCCTTTCTCCGTCGTGACGTGCATCCCGGAGTTCTCGGCTGGGCCGGGTTGTTCGAGCAACCCCATCTCGCTGAGTTTCGAGAGTTCTTTCGAGATGTAGTTCGGTGACTTGTCCAGCGCTGCGGCGATGTTTTTGCGCGTTTCGCGGTTGTCGCTACAGAGGTCGAGAATTCCCCAGTCGGTCTCTGAAAGCTCCATTAGCAGTTTGCTGCACGCCTATTGTAATAGTTATTGTGTTCTTCTCCACCCATCTATATCTATGGTACAACAGAATAGGTTCTCTGGAAAACTTTATAAGTAGCACAGCCATAGCGGGACGTAGTCATGATTCAACGAGACCGAAGACGGAAACGACGGCGGAAGGGAGGGGTTTTCTCGCACCATTGCCCCTCTCGTCGTCCAGCACGAGGTGAAAACTGTCTGCAACAGAACTCAACGTACGCGCTGAGTCTGCTAGAAGAACGGAGAAGTCACTCAACCTTGGGAGGAGCGATGAATGGAAGAAGCGGTAACACCTCTGATATTGTCGGTCAGGAGTCAAATTGTAGGGGGTGGTTGGTGTGAGCAGCCAGCAGCAGAACGAAGAGTCCCAAGAGAACTCACTAGACAGAGACGGAACTCCAGAACTCCGAACCATCGCGGCGCGGCTGGAGGCTCACTCGAAGCGGATCGAATCTCTCGAAGACGAACGTGAGGACGTGGGCAAGGAACACGACGCGCTCCGTGGCGAGGTCGAAGAGCTCCGACAGGAGAACGAGGACCTTCGAGCGGAGATCGAGCGCTTGGACGCGCGAACTGACCTGCTGTCTTTCGTCGAGAACAGCGACGAGATGACCGCGAAGCAGCGTCGTATCGCGCTCATCCAACATCTGAAGAAGGCGGCTGAGAAGGAGCGTGAGCGCGGCCGGGATGCGAAGGCGTCGATGAATAAGGAAGAGGCTGAGGCGGCGCTAAAGTACCCCGACATCGACCGCACGACGTTCTATGACGACCTTCGGAAGGCACCACGTCTCATCGGGATGAACGACGTCCTCTGGTACGAGAGCAACTCTGGCGGGGAGAGTCGGCTGAAGTTGAATCTGGAGAATGGTGATCTTCCTGGCGACGTCGTCGGTCACCCTAGGAGGAACGGAGGCGAGTAACTGTGGGAGCCCCACAACACCTCGGAGGTGGGAAGCCCCCGCCGACGGGGATGGTCTCAGACGGTATCCTCTGAGGCCTTAGAATTTGTACGGTAGAGTCGGTTGTAAATAAATGTCGGTTAGCTGACGGTATGCTCGCTGACCGCTCGCTCCGCTCGCTCCGGTCGAGGAACCGCACCCCGGCAAGGGTGTTGTGGGGCTCCAACAAATCGATATGAGAGCAGAACACCAAGAAATCACCGAACGTCTGATAGGATTCCTCCGGGACTACTACCGGGAGGAAGTTGCACAGCTCGCTCAGCACTACCCGCGAGAGCAACGCTCACTCCACGTGAGCTACGATGATGTTTTCCGATTCGACCCCGACCTCGCGGACGACATCCACGAGCATCCGCGAGAGATGCTGGAGTACTTCGAAGAGGCGCTCCGACTGTACGACCTGCCCGTGGACGTCAGCCTCTCCGACGCCCACGTCCGCATTCACGACCTCCCAGACAATGACGTTCTAGACGTCGCAGAGGTTCCGCGTCACGAGAACATCGGGAGGCTGCTGGGGATTCGCGGCCAGGTCCAGAAGGTCAGCGCTGTGAAGCCGCGCATCGTCGAAGCCACCTTCGAGTGCCAGCGTTGCGGGACCCAGACGAGTATCCCGCAGGCCGGCGACCAGCTTCAGGAACCGCACGAGTGTCAGGGGTGCGAACGACAGGGCCCGTTCCGGCTCAACTCGTCGGCCAGCACGTGGACCGACCACCAGTTCGCCCGCGTTCAGCAGCCGCCCGAGCGCACGAAAGGTGGTGAGGGCGAGACCATCGATGTCCATCTCGAAGACGACATCATTCAGGAGTTCGACGCCGGTGATCGCGTCACCCTCACCGGTGTTCTCGACATCGAGGAGCCGAAGGGTGATCAGACGCGCGACTTCGACACCACCGTAGACGGGCAGGCAGTCGTCCGAGAGGAGAGTTCGTACGAAGACATCGACGTCTCCGAGCACCTGGACGAGATCGAGGCCATTGCCGCCGGCGAGCATGGTGACCCGTACAACCTGCTGGTTCAGTCGATCAACCCGGAGCACGAGGGAGACGAGGACGTGAAGCTCGCCATCGCTCTCCAGATGTTCGGCGGGTGGTCCCGCGGTGGGCAGAAGCGCGGTGACTCCCACATCCTCCTGATGGGTGACCCTGGTTGCGGAAAATCGACCTTCCTTCAGGCGGTCGATGAACTCGCACCGCGCTCGACGTACGCCTCCGGAAAAGGGGCCACGGCGGCGGGGTTAACCGCGGCGGCGGTAGCCGACGACTTCGGCGACGCCGAATGGGGCCTCGAAGCCGGCGCTCTCGTCCTCGCTGACGGCGGCGTCGCATGCATCGACGAGATAGACAAGGTCAACGACAGTGTTGTCTCGTCACTCCACGACGCCCTGGAGAGTCAGCTGGTCCGGATAAACAAAGCGGGCATCAACGCGACGCTGAACGCCCGGACGGCGCTGCTGGCGGGGGGAAATCCGGAACACGGACGGTTCAACCCCTACCAGCCAATTGCTCAGCAACTCGATCTCGGTCCGACGCTGATGTCTCGATTCGATCTGATGTTCATGGTCTCCGACTCGCCCGACGAGGAGGCCGACCGAGAGGTCATCGACCACATGATGCGGTCCCGGCGGGCGGCGGCGAAGAAGGAGCTCGGTGAGAATCTCACCGAGGAAGAGCAGAAGAGCATCGAGCCGGAGATCTCCCGCGAGACGCTGCGTGCGTACATCGCCTATGCGAAGGAAGAGGTGACGCCGTACCTGCGGGAGACGGAAACGGAGGCGCGCGAGTACCTCCGTGAGGAGTTCCTGAAGCTCCGTCTCGCCAACGCCGACGAGGAGGACAACCCAGTGCCGGTGACCTACCGACAGGAGGAAGCCATCGAGCGCCTCGCTGAAGCGTCTGCACGAGTGCGTCTCTCCGACGAAGTCCGGCGGGAAGACGTGGATCGCGCCCTCTCACTGGTTCGGAAGTCGATGGAGCAGGTCGGTATCGACCCCGAGAGTGGGCAGTTCGATGCGGACGTCGTCGAGACGGGGCAGAGCAAGAGCCAACGCGACCGGCGAAAGCAGGTTCTTGCCGTCATCGAGGATCAGAACGGGGCAACCGTCGAAGCGGTCACAGACATCATCGACATGGACGAGACGAAGGTCGAGCGCGACATCGACTCGCTGAAGCAGCGCGGTCAGGTCTACGAGATAGACGGCGAACTGAGGAAGTCGTAGTCTAGAGCGGCTGGGTTCTGCTTTTCCCCGGGTAGACGTCCCACGATGTTCTTTCTGAGGCGGTGATAACCACCCGGTGCGACGACGTTGTCGAAGACACGTATCACGTTCGCGTCCTCACGATCCACGCGAGCAAGGGAGCCGAGGCCACGGACGACTGCTGCTTCGATGGAATCACAGGGGAGATTGCCCGCGAGATGGATCGGTCGGACGAGACGCGCCAGAACGAAGCCCGGACGTGGTACGTCGGCCTAAGTAGAGCGTCAGAGCGGCTGCACCTAATGTACGACGCCTTCCCCGGTGCCATCGATCATCTGCCGGGGAATCTCGCGCCGCAGGCGGCGGCGTCCGCTCGACGGCAGGCGAGCGAAGCGATGACGGACGGGGGTGCTGACGACCGATGACAACAGAGAGGAGTGCGTCGACACGCCCTCCAGACGCGTCGGCGGTCACGGGGAGTCCGGTACGCGTTGACGAGGTGACTGACGAGCACGTCGTGTTGGAGCTACCTGACTCGGTGCACGACGCCGACCGTGTGATTCCACAGGATCTGATCGGGTTCGGGCAGACGACCCGGAACTGGTTCTGCTGGGATCTGGAACAAAAGCAACCGCGTGCCCCATTCAACGACGGCTATGCAGGGACGGTGAAGTGGGGCCGGGATTCGGTTTCGTGGGACAACCGAGTCGGCGGACGGTTCGGCGACGTGATGGAGGCGCTGAACGGAACCGTGAACGGCCACGTCGATCCGGCGTGGTACCTGGGGGACGACAGACCACGGCGAGGCCGTGGAGCCACGTCCGTTGTACCCGATGGTGATCGTGCCCCACGCAGACTTCCAGCCTGACGACGGGCCGCTTATGCTCGTCGATCTGGACGACGTGATCGACGTTCGGGACGACGGCACGGGTATGATGACCCGGGAGGCGTGGGACATCATCCAGTCCCTCGGCGGATACGCGGAGGTGTCACCGTCGATGACACGTAGCGAGCGGAAGCCCATCCCTTTAGGGGTAGGTGTAAGCGACAGCATGGCTTGGCAATCCACGCGCTATTACTCGTCTGGAGGTTCCACCGCTTCCAACCCCGCTTCGATAATCTCCTGATAGGCTTCTTCGAGGCTCACGTCCTGCTGTTCGGCGTAGTCTTTCACGCGCCCGTTCAACGTGTGCGAAATGTCGATGTTCGGTCGCATCGCCTATGTCCAAAAGACATTTAGACATAGAACTACAAATGTCTGTTGTCGTGAGGCGAACCAACACATTCGCGGTGCGCCCGCTCTCCACGCAGGACGAGCAACTGCTCCACGAGCTGTTGGACGCCTCCGCCAGCCTGTGGAACGAACTCACCTACGAACGTCGCCAGAACTTCTTTGACGGCGAGTCGGTGTGGGATACCGCCGACTACCGCAAGCAGTACGTCGGTGTCCTTGGCTCTGCCACCGCTCAACAGGTCATCCGCAAGAACAGCGAGGCGTGGCGGTCGTTCTTCGCTGCCCGAGAGGATGGCGAGGACGCCGCCCCGCCCGGATACTGGGGCAACGAAGATGAGGGTCGGGAACTCCGCACGTTCATCCGCAACGACCAGTACACCCTCGAAATCGGCGAACGGAGCCGCCTCGAAATCCCTGTCGGCCAAGACTTAAAAGACGAGTACGGACTTGGCTACCAGGAGCGCCTACGCCTCGAAGTCGCTGGCAACCCGAAATGGGAGGGCGAACAGGGTCGGTTGGAACTGTACTACGACGAGGTCGAAGACACGTTCAGGGCCATTCAACCCGTTACCGTACCTGATTCTCGACGGGATTCACCACTAGCCGAGGAATCGGCTGCCTTGGACGTTGGCGCGAACAACCTCGTCGCCTGTACTACCACAACCGGCCAGCAGTACCTCTACGAGGGCCGCGACCTGTTCGTCCGCTTCCGCGAAACCACCGAGGAGATCGCCCGCTTGCAATCGAAACTCCGCGAGGGCCGGTACAGCAGTCGCCGGATTCGACGCCTCTACCGCAAGCGGACACGCCGACGCGACCACGCACAGGACACGCTCGTGCGGGACTTGATGGAACGACTGTACGACGAGGGCGTTGCCACCGTATACGTGGGCCACCTCAACGATGTGCTGTCGGAACATTGGTCGGCGCGAGTGAACGAGAAAACGCACCAATTCTGGGCGTATCGCTCGTTCATCGACCGTCTCGCCACGACCGCCGAGGAGTATGGCATCACGGTCGAAATCGAGTCAGAAGCATACACGACGGCGGAGTGCCCCGTGTGTGGCGAGCGAGACGAGACAGAGCGGGCCGGCGACGTGTTCCGGTGTTCGTGTGGCTACGAGGGACACGCCGACCTCGGTGCCTCGCGGACGTTCCTCGAACGACAGGCTGGCAAAGAAGTCGGGTCGATGGCACGGCCCGTGCGCCTCAAGTGGGACGACCATACGTGGTCGGAGTCGTCACGCTCTCCCGAGAGGGCAAGTCCCAACGAGGAGCGCACAAACCAGAGTACCGACGACGGGAAACTTGCCTCCGTGGGTACGGCATAGCCAACATCCCACCGGAGGAATCCCTCCCCTTTAGGGGTGGGAGGATGTCAAGAAGATCCGCCTACGGTAGCGTTGACAGGTGTTTGTGAGGTTCAGAACCTGGATTATTCAGAGGAGGGGCCGCTCGATAGCGGGACATACGAGATTGCTCGGGGGCTGTACGATGCGATGAGCTATTGATTACCAGGTGCCGTCGATAGCACGCTGATAGGCAGTTTCTGCCTGGGCAGCTACTGCGTCCCAGTCGTATCGCTGCGCGCGTTCGACGGGGTTCGTCGGTGGACGTTCACCACCTAATGCGGCGTCGAGTGTCTTCGTCAGGGACTCAACCGTAGGATCGACGAGGAAGCCTGCGTCGTCGATGACTTCGTCCGCAGCCGAATCAGGATGGTCGGCGGCGATGACGGTACAGTCGGCGGCCATCGCTTCGACGAACGTGATGCCGAATCCCTCGCGGGTGCTCGGAGACGCGAAGACGTCGGCGGCGCGCATATGGCCAAGCACGTCATCGTAGTCGTCGAGGAAGCCGAGGAATTCGACCCGGTCGGCGTGAGTCAATGTCTCCTGCGCTCTTTCGAGGCGTTCGCGTTCGGGACCGTCACCGACGATACCCAGCGTGGCGTCGTGATCGTCGGCGACTTGGTCGAAGGCATCCAGAAGCACGTCCACGTTCTTGTGTTCGATGAGTCTGCCAGCGAAGAGCACGTCGTAACCCTGTTCGGGGAGCGGGGCGCTTCTGACCTGATCGACGTCGATGCCGTTCGGAACGATTTCGATGGTCTCACGGGCGGGGCCAATAGCGGCGAGACGGTCAGCCGTGATGGACGAGATCGCTATCGGATGTTGTGGTGTGCGTGCGGTGACGTGCTCGGTGAGCTTACCGAACGGGGCGAGGTGACCGAGATACTCCTCCCAGTAATCGCCCCAGACCTCGTGCCACGTGGTTACGAGTGGTGTATCCGTGCGAAGACTGGCGAGTTTCGTGGCGAGCACCGGGAAGTACGGGAAGACGCTGGCGACGACGACGTCGTGTTCGTCGCGGCGGAGGTGTCTGCGGAGTTGGGGAAGTGCGCGAGCTGCGAAGTCTATGGCTTCCGTGATGGAACGTCGATCTCCGTCGTAGAGGTCGGCTTCGGGGGCGACTGCGCGCAGCGTCATTCCCTCGTGGGTGATCTGTTCGGGGCCGTCCCAGAAGTGGCGGCCATAGATGGTGACGTCGTGGCCCTCGTCGGCGAGTCGAGTGCCGATTTCGTGGATTCGCTTCTCGGCCCCGCCGGTGACGAAGGGGTAGACGACGTTCGACACGAAAGCCACGCGCATTATCCGATATGCTGGGAGTATGGGATAATGTCTTTTCGATGTGCCGACAGGCCAACGAATGGATCGTAGCGAAGAGTAACGCGGCTTGATGATTCTTGGTGGATATTGTTCGCGTAACACCTATGTCCCATCATGTTTTCCATCGATACAATGAGTGAGGACTGGGAGAATGTTATCTTGCTTTCTGCGGACGCGCTCCGCGCAGACCACCTCTCCTGCTACGGGTACCACCGCGATACGTCGCCCGTACTAGATGAACTCGCGGAGGAGAGTATCCGGTTCACGAACGCGTATAGCGCGAGTTCGCACACGCGAGAGGCAGTTCCAGCGCTTTTGACCGGGAAATACCCTGACGTCGCTATTGACTCGAAGTACCACCTCGCTTCTGACACTATTGCGTCAACGCTCTCCGAAGAGGGGTTTGCGACAGCAGGGTTTCACTCGAACCCGTTTGTCTCACGGGCGTACGGTTTCGACCGGGGCTTCGATGTTTTCGACGACGATCTCCATCTCGGCCAACACAAGCTAATCGCGCTTGCACAACGCGCGCTTGACAAGTTTCGGAACCGCCACTACGCGCGAGCTGAGGAGATCAACGAGCGTTCGTTAAACTGGATCGATTCACTCGACGACGGAGAGTCATTCTTCCTCTGGAACCACTATATGGACACGCACGGTCCGTACGAACCTCCTGGGGAATACGCGACGCTGTACTCGGACCAAGGCTTGTCAGGCCGGGACGCACAGTCGCTGTACCAGCGTGCTATTGACAATCCTGAGTCTATTACTGAGGAGGAACAGCAGCTGTTGATTGATCTGTACGACGCCGAGATTCGGTACAACGACGAGTATATCGGTGCGTTTCTAGACGAACTTCGTGACCGGGGATTACTGGAGCGGTCGCTACTTGTCGTCACGGCTGACCACGGTGACGCGTTTGGAGAACACGGCTACTACGAACACCCACGGTATTTACACGACGAAATTACCCACGTGCCACTGTTTATGCGACCTCCAAACGGCGATAGCGAATCAGTAGAGGCACCTGTGAGCACTCTAGATGTCGTGGCAACTATCGAAGAAACAGTCGGACGCGACAGTACCGATGGTGTATCGTTGTTCGACGCTTCAAGCGACAGGCGGGTTTTCTCCCAAGCTCGTGGAGAGGACGAACACAGTCATCTCCGGCGATACGCTGTTCGCACTCGTGAGGACAAATGTTTCTGCGAACGAGATCGGGATAGTGGCGCAATAGAGTTCACGGAGAGCTCTGACCGGTCGCTTCACTCCGAGCTTGAAGCGTATGTTGAACAGCGCGTTCGCATCGAGAACGGCGACGAGATCGGCGAGGATGAGGACGTTGACGAAGAGATTGAGCAACGGTTGAGCGCTCTGGGGTACAAAGAGTAGTATGTATGACACTCTACGCGTCTGCCTCATCTCAAAACAGTTTCCTCCAGGTGTCGGGGGTGCGGAGACGTACGCGCACGAACTCGCCAACGGGCTTGCCGAGCGGGGTCATAATGTGGACGTGTTTACGCAGTGGATTGACAGTCCGGACGAGAAGGCAGACGTTCATGAGAATGTCTCCGTTCATCGGATCTGTAAGGCAAGACGGAAGCTCGTCACGTTCGAGACGCTGTGGTTCAGCTTCACAGCACGGCGAGAAATCGATTTCGAGGCATACGATATCGTTCACGGTACGATGATGCCTGCCTCAACGGTCGCAGTGACAGCATTCAATGACATTGAGACGCCCGTAGTATTGACGAGTCACGGGACGTCAATCGGGGAAGCAAAGGCGGTCGCGCTAGAGACGCCCGCGGACTACTTGCTGAAGTACTTCTTCCATCCGATGAACGTCGTGATGGACTACGTGGCGAGTCGTGACGCTGACAAGGTGATTGCAATCAGCGATCACGCTTACGACCAGTTGACGACGAGCTACCGACTTAGTGAGGGCGATGTTGAGATGGTTCCCCACGGCGTGGACACGGACTGGTTCCATCCGCGTGAAGAGCGGCATCCAGCTGTTGATTCAGAGAAGATGTCGTTACTCTACGTTGGACGGCTCGGCGCTCGGAAAGGACTTGGCCTGGCGTTGCGGGCGCTCGCGCGAGTGGAATCCGACGACGTGGAGTTTCTCATCGCCGGTACCGGGCGGCATGAAGAGCGACTCCGTAAGTTGGCACAGGAGTTAGGAATTCAAGAGCAGGTACGTTTCCTCGGGTACGTTGACGATGGTGATCTCCCAGAGTTGTACTCTTCTGCCGATGTATTCATCCTCCCGTCCAAATATGAGGGGTTCGGACTTGTGTTGCTTGAAGCGATAGCCTGTGGGACGCCGGTGATCGGCGCGGATGCTGGTGGAATTCCTACGGCGGTTGATGACGGCGTAGATGGGTGCGTGGTGGAGCGAAACGAAGGTTCGTTAGCAGGGGCAATCAAAGAGATGATACAGGACGATCAGATGCGAGAGGAAATGGAAAAAGCATCAATTCAGGACAGGAAGTCACGTTCGTGGGATCGAGCGATTCAGCAGACTGAGAACGTGTACTCTGCGTTCACACGGAAGGGGACGCAGAAGGAGGCATGATAGAATGACTACTACCCGTGATTCCGTTACTGACTTCGTTGGATCCCTTGAGGATGATATATCTCGAATCGCCATCTGCGGGACGTCGTATAGCGATATCGGTGGCGTCGCACGGGTGATTGAACAACAAGCTGTCGAGTTACGTGATGAGGGGTACGACATCGAGATATTCACGCTAGAGGGGACGAGAAAACCGCCAGAAGATGTTTCCCTCCACGCCCTCGGTCATTTCGAGACAAGTCCGTACAAAGAGGTCGATAAGTTACTTACGCTCGCCAGTCTCAGTGCTCTCAACTTCGTTCGGTCAGCAAATCGTTTCGATTTGATTATTGCACACCGATTTCCGTTCTCGACGCTCGGGCATGCGGCCAAGGTGATTCACAACGTTCCTTACGTGTACTGGTCGCATCCGTCAGGATCGTCGGACGAACTCTTCGAAGGGCTGGCCCATATCTGGGCACGAGTCCAACATCACCTCGAAACCAAGAACTATGCCGTCCGAAAGGCCGATTACCTCTGTGCGGTGAGCGAGGAGTCCGGGGAGTATATTGAAGCGAAAACTGGACGTGAGTCAATCGTCGTTCCGAACACGATTACTGAATCGAGATTTGAGGATGTTGCGGATGAGGAGACGATTAACGAACGATTCGACCTCACACCCGAAGATACCGTCGTACTTCATGTTGGCCGGATTTCCCCCCGCAAGAACATCCATAGACTGATAGAAGCATTCCAAGCGGCCAGGGAAGAAGAGACCGAGTGTAAACTCCTCCTCGTCGGTGAAGAGAGTATGCCTGAGTACTCCGAGCGTGTCCGGGAACTAGCGGGCGATGATGTCGTCTTAACGGGATTCGTTGACGATGAGACACTCGCGGGGGTTTATAAAAGGAGCGACGTCTACGCAACGTGTTCACTCTCGGAGGGCTGGGGGCTTCCGCTCTCTGAGGCGAGCTACTTCGATTTAGAGATCGTTGCCTTCGAGTCGATCCCTGCCGTAAAATCACTGAGTAACACTCATCAAGTCGCCGAAGAGAACTATGGCGAGTTCAGCGAAAAGCTAAATGCCGTACTTGACGCAGGAACTATGACTACCGAAGAAGATGATTGAACAGCGGGCGTGCCTGCTCTCTGACAGGGGATCACAGTAATGGCAACCACCCAAGTAACTCGAACAGAGCTGTTCCGGACTGCCGTAATATCGGCCATTGCTCCGAACACTCATCAGTCAATTCGTTTCTCTGGGTTTCTAACGATACTCTACGCGGTGAGCGTTTTCCTTCCAGAACCGCTGCCGGGGACGACAGCTATCCAGGCGGCTCTTGGATTTGTCCTACTGACGTTCGTGCCGGGATTGCTGATCTTGCGCGTCATACGAGATCGATTCCGGCCGATTGATATGTTGTATGCGGTGGCGCTGAGCGTCGCCTTTTCGATGTTCGTCGCCTGGCTGGCGAACGCAGTGTATATGCAGTTTCAGATCATTTCGAAGCCGTTCAACGGGACCACTCTCGTCTGGATTTACGTCAGTGTAATCGGCGCACTTACTGTCTCAGCGTGGTATCTGACCCGGAATCAGTCCCCCGTTGATGAGATATGTCGCGTCTTTAGTTATGTCTACGAATATAACATCAAAGTCGTTTTATTATTGTTTACACTCCCGGTTTTCGGTATCTCTGGTGCGTTATTCATCAATCGCGTCGGCGAGAACAGCATAGCGCTCTCAGTCCTTGCTGCGTGTGCCGTTCTCCCTCTACTTGTCCTCCAATTCGACGGAAAGCGACGATATCTAGGACTATCGATACTGGTGATCTCCTTTGCTCTCGTGTTACAGCGTGCCCTCCTTGCGACGCATCTCGCCTTCGGCGACGGAATGGCTGAATATAGTATCGCTCAGAATATTCTCAGTACTGGCTACTGGGTCCCGACGGGAACGATAGGGGCGATGGTTCGGATCGGGCCGATGCAGGCCGCCTACAAGCTAGTAATGGACATTCCGCTTCTGAGGGTGTTCAAAATCGCCCATCCAGTTGTGTTCGCATTCACACCTGTAATCGGTTACCTACTTTCAGTGCGGTACTTCTCAAAGGAAGTGGCATTTCTCGGAGGGGTACTGTACGTCTTTCTACCGGAGACGTATCGGCTGCTCCCGCGAAATACGCGAACTGGTGCCGCGATTTTCTTTACTGCTATTCTCGTCGCCATCGTTCTCGATAGCGGTATTCAGAAGCGGTATCGGAATTTCCTCGCGCTCGCGTTCTTTTGGGCGTTGATTACCTCTCACTACGGGATCGGCCCCCTTGTGTTGCTGTTGATTATTCCAGCATACGTCTGCTATCGAATCCTCAGATATTTCGGGGGTGAACCGCAACCGATGGCTGAATTCACGGGGCTCACACTCTACGTCGTGTTGACGTTCGGGTGGTACGCCTACATAACTAGAGACACCTTCAGCTTCGTCGGTAGCGTCCTTATCGGCCGTGCACTGAGCTTTCTCACACCAACAACAAACACTGCCGCAACGAACGCGATTTCATTTGATATGCCCTCACTTTCGTTCAAGGTGTTTTTCTACTCTCACTTGATTATCGCTGCCCTCACGTGTCTCACAATCGGTGTCCTCTCGCTTGTCTACCTGCTACGGGTACTCTCAATAGAGCACCAAGTCATCACTCGGATAGAAGATATTATCGCGGACGATGCTTCTGGTGTAGTCCAAAATGGAGCGTATTTAAGTATAGTGCTCGGTCTAGCAGTGCTATTTCCGCTCTCATTCGGACCAAACGTTTTGAGCTCGGCACGTACGTTCGGGCTTCTGATGGTATTCTTAGGACCATTTGCGATTTTCGCTGTGTGCCTCCCCAAGTTAAGTCGAGGCCGATTTGTTCCGGCAGGTGTCTTACTTATGATTCTTATGTTGTTGTCGTCCGGGTTCGTCGCTGCGACGGTGACTCACGACGCGTCGCGGGTACCAAACTTCGATAGAGATCGAATTATACAGTCCGGCGATCCAATAGAACAATTCGCTCTATATCGAGTGTACACTCCTGAAAGTGGTCTATTCGCGTCTTCGTTTATTGCGGAATACATTCCCGACGAGGGTACGGTGTATAAGAGTAAGTTGGGGGCGTATTCAACAGAGCTTAAAGCACCTGATGAAACTGATCCCAATATTCAGAGTATAAAGGATCCAGAGGATCTTGATGAGGAGTATACGTACATCACTCAGGCAGATACGACGAGTGGAACAATAACAACGGGTTTCAACGGGTTTGTATACTACGAATACTTCGATCTGCCAAAGCTCACAACTAAAAACAAAGTATATACGAACGGTCTATCGAAAGTATATAGATAGCTTCCAAAATAAGAGAGCCTGTCATAGAACGCGTTACGTACGAAGCAGCAGGGTGCGGAAAGTGTGTCCAGCACAACCGCAACCCTGCAAGATGCAGCTTCGGGAGACGACTTCTTGAATGCGGCGGCAACCGAGACAGTAGTACCGCTGTTCGAGCACCTTGAGTTCGAGTTTCTACTGGAACACTCAATCAGATGAGTCGTAACTTCCACAAATGAAGCGTGCAATTGGTTCGACGCGATCCTAAGTTACGACTCATCGGTATGAGCGACACGCGAAACACCGACGACCCGAAAATATTGAGTATAAAGTCGCGTCGCTGAATATAGCGAAATGTTCAGCTGAAGCAATCGACGCTAGATGAGACGTGCGATCGCCGCCGGGAGCAGGTATTCCTCACGCTGTGCCACGCCTCGTCGTCGCAATCACCAACTATGAACGAGGAGGCAATCCGGGAAGTGCCGTGACTACGGTGTGAGAACTCTTCTATGAAACCATACTCTAGCCAGCCAGGGAGAAATAAACTGGTCTGAGAAGTTGTCGGGATGTCATTCTAATTGGTGGATAAATGAGCGCAACCCCTGTGTAAACGATTGCCCCAAAGGCGATAATGCCTGCCAGGTCGAACAGAGTATTAATCTTAGACACAGAACGTATGTAATGGACTAGAATCCCCATAATTATAGATGAGATTATACCCCCCTACCTCTTTTAGCGGGAGATTAATATCTATGAATCGGTTTAAGTAATAGATGTGAAGAGTAGTATTCGCGGCAAATGATATTGTTGTGGCGATTGCAGCTCCGACAATCCCGAACTCCCATATCAAAACTATATTTAGCAATAAATTCAACGATATTGAAGCGATTGTGGCATAGGCGGCCAAATCAGGCCGATCAATAGCTGTAAGAGCGCTACTAGCGAAAACATGTATAGACTGGAATATCTTTCGCCAGTCAGAATGATCAGTGCAACCCACGCTACGACGAACTCCTCTCCAAATAGAATTGACAAGATATCTTTTGAAAGAACTGTAGTGCCAACGAATGCTGGAATCACAAGCAATAATGAAGGCAACAATGCACGTGGTATAGCTGACTCAATTTTATGCAAAGCGCCTTCGGAGTCCCATTTACTGAATTGCGGGAATAAGACAGTAGAAACCGCCTGACTGAACAATATAACAACAAGAGACACACGCCACGCGTTTTCATACGCTCCAATTTCAGCACGCGATATACCAATTCCAAAAGAGACAAAGAATGTGAGAATGATGACGTCCATCCAGCTATACAAATACCCGCCAACCGCAGTTACAACACTAAACCTTCCATAGTCCAAAAGTGATCAGGAATGCTTAAGCGTCGGCCGTTTAATCGGCGTTGAAACTTTCCACCAGCCAGCAATCAGCATAAGGACTGAGCCGCACAAGTAGCCATAGACGAGAGAATATACCCCGTACCCATGGGTGTATAGAATATATCCGATTATAAGCCAGCTGAGTGGTTGGAGGACCTCTATGATGGCTGTCTCCCCTACTCTTAGCTCTCCACGAAGGACACTTAACGAGAACTGACCTGCTTCGTGAGCAAATAAAGTAAGAACTAACAGTATAGCAAGGTCAGCACCGAGGAATTCATTAATATCCTTCAAAGACAACAATTGATGCGGCGACAACCGCTATGAGAGGAACGCGTAGCGCAATTGAGGATCCAAGATACGAACCGGAGTCCTCTCCTTCACTGATTCTCTTCTGTGTAGCATTTGATAGCCCGAAATTCGCGGGGATGCCCAAAACCCCTAGTACCGCAATAAACGGGTAGTAAACTCCAAGTGGTGACGCTCCCAGCTCACGAGAAAAGATCACGACCGCGGAAAAGCTAGCCACGGATTTACAGATTCGCGCACCCATAATTTTCAGACTGGACTTGGCGATATTCATGCTAATCTAGTGGAGATTGTGCAGCAACCCTATGTCAGAAGCTGGCATCTTTATACATAAACCCTACTATCAGTCCCCGCCATCGTATTTATCACTCGTTTCCTAACAGAAGAGGACTTATTACGACGGCATAGCACACTCCCTACAATGGTTTCCAATCAAGATATCTGCTTCGTCCAGACAGCGGCGCCCGGAGAGGGTGGACATATGCACTCCATCCATCAGAAGATGGCAAATAGTGTCGGGGCCGACATTCAGACTGTCCATCGTCGACCACTTCCCGGTCTTCTGAATGGATCGGTCGTCTCAGATGCGTTATTCTCAGTTGAAGATTTTGATACTAACTACGACATTTTCGTTTTTGAGTCTCCGAGCACCCTGTACCTCCTTCCAAAATTATCCGATAATTTAGAGACTGCTGAAGTCGTCTATCTACATACTAATGTCCGATTCGCCGGTCAGAAGATGTATCCATTAATGGAACATAGCTTACTAGTTCGGTTGGTCGGGAAAGCAAACCAAACCATAGATGCACTCGTTTTGAAGTACTTAGCGAGAAAGCATGTTGACGGAATTATTACTGTATCAAATTTGTTCGCTGATGACTGCTCTGATTGGTTTGACGGGCCGATCTCTGTTGCTACTCCCTTTATCGAAGCAGAAAAAGAGCAAAAACTCTCCCAGACTAGTCCACAACTGGATGGTAAGCAAGCTGTCTATGTCGGCCATGATCGCGGTCACAAGGGGTTGGATATCCTGGTTGAGGCTTGGCCAGCAGTAAGACGCACACACCCCGAGGCAGAACTGCATCTGTATGGCGAAGATCATGCGGATTGGTATAACTCGTTTAACGGAGTCACAGTTCTGGGATATGCGGACTCTCTTTCAGATGCTTTTTCGGGAGCTAGTCTCTTCGTTCATCCCGCACGTCTAGATGCGCATCCCGTTACGCCAATCGAAGCCATGTATGGGGGTGTCCCTGCAACCGTGACTAGAAAGACGGGATCTCGTGGGGCCGTTTCTCAAGTCAGCCAAAACTTAGTCGTGGATCGAACCGATGCTGAAGAGATCGCGTCGGTCGTTAATTGGTATTTTAACCAAGAGTTGGAACAACGAAAACGGATGCGGAAGCGTTCAAAGCAAGTGGCCTCAAGGTTTACCGAATCAGCGCGCAAGAGTGAATTCAGACACGCGCTCCAAAGAGTGATAAAGTGAAAACTGAGCACTTTCGGGTAATTAGAGATTGTATCCCCTTTCTGAACTCAGCCTGTTTTATATTTGACAAAGGGGCTGATTTTGAATAGTTGTACGTGTTTAGCCCCGTCTGATTTCGTCACTGTCTCGTAGGTGGTGGCCTGTGACAGATACATGGTCTGTCAGCAGGGAGTCAGTCTACATTCTCAGGGATGGTCTCCGCTGCCCGGAGACCATCCCGTCGGCCCTGCTGTCGTCGTTTCGAGGTGGAATCGATGAGCTGGGACGATCTCTCCAAGGACGAACTCCTCTCGCGGTTTCTCCAGATGGAGGAGCGAATCGACGAGCTGGAAGAGAAGATTGCCCAGAAGGACAAGCGGATCGAGGAACAGAACGAACGGATCGAAGAGCAGCAAGAGCGGATCGAAGAGCAGCAAGAGCGGATCGAAGAACTCGAAACACGTCTCCGGAAGTACGAGAATCCACACACTCCACCCAGTAAGCGACGGTCGGGGACCGACGAGTCCCCGACCTCGCAGGACGACGAAGACGACGATGTCCGAACTGATGGTGGTACTCCCGGTCGAAAGGACGGTCACAACCCGGAGTGGCGCTCTCCGCCCGATCCTGATGAAGAAATCGAGGTCACCTCTGACTGTTGTCCCGAGTGTGGCGACCACTTCGACGAGTCGGTGGGCGTCAGCCCCCGACTCGTCGAGGAAGTCCCGGATCCACAGCCACCAGAAGTCACCCAGTACAACCGACACCGCTACCAATGCGACTCCTGTGGAACTGAGACGGTTGCGACTCACCCCGACTGCCCCGATGAGGGGCAGTTCGGGGTGAACGTCATCGCGCAATCTGCCCTGTCACGGTACGATCACCGCCTTCCCTACCGGAAAATCACGGACCGCTTCGAGCAACTTCACGGACTCGAACTCTCAGGTGCATCCGCGTGGCACGCGACCGAGCGCGCTGCGCGCGCCGGTCGCTGTGAGTACGAGCAGATCCGTCGAGAGATTCAGGAGGCTGAAATCGTCCACGTTGACGAAACCGGCATCAAGCGTGACGGTGACCAAGCGTGGATCTGGACGTTTCGGACGGACGAGCATACGCTGTACGCGGTCAGAGAGAGTCGTGGGAGTGATGTTCCCGCGGAAGTCCTTGGCGAGGACTTCGCGGGAACGGTCATCTGTGATGGGTGGACGGCGTATCCAGCGTTCAGCAGTACGCTTCAGCGGTGCTGGGCACATCTTCTCCGGGAGGCTGAAGACGTTGCTAGTGACCACGAGGAGGCAGAACCGGTGTACCGGTATCTCAAGCAGATGTTCGTCGGTCTCCAGTCGTGGCTGGAGACCGACCCAGATCCTCGTGCGAGAGCACAGATGCATCGAGCGTGTCAGGACGGCCTCAGATCGCTCGTTGAGCGGTCAGTGACCGACGAACCAGTGGCAACACTCCTCGGGAAGATCGAAGGTGGACTCGACCACTGGCTCACCTTCGTCGGTGAGCCAGCGGTCTCCCCGACGAACAATGCCGCAGAAAACGCCCTTCGTGAACCTGTTGTTCTCCGGAAAATCATCGGAACACTCCGGAACGACCGTGGCATGTTCGTTCACGAGACGATCTTGTCCCTGCTGGCGACGTGGCGCCAGCAGGGACGCAACCCATACGAGGAACTTACGCGGGTTGTCCACGACAACGAAATGATCTCACGAGAGCAGACTGTGCCGGTTGTTGAGACCTCGGGGTAAACACGTACGAATAGTTTTTAGAACACCGGTACTCCTCACTTGCCAAATCTGGGTTCCTAGTGTTAAGATGTAACTATTTATGAGTCGGCATACAAGCGCAGAGCATGAGCCTGGTATCCGTTATAATTCCCACATACTATCGGGACAGGAGCTTACGAGAAGCTGTTGAAAGCGCCCTTGCACAAACTTATGACGATATCGAGGTCATCGTCGTGGATGACTCCGGCGAGGAGTATGCGAAGCCCATCGTAGCTGGTTATGACGTCCGATATATCCCCCATAGTAAAAATATGGGCGGCAATCCAGCACGAAACACGGGATATGAATCCGCTCAGGGCGAATACATTCAGTTCCTAGATGACGATGACGTGATCCTTGATCGAAAAATTGAACAGCAAGTAGATTTGTTAGAACGGACAAAATCAGTTGGTGTGGCCTATGGTGGTATTATTGACCGCAATGGCTGTCAAATATCTCCGGATGAAGACGAGCGAGAGAACTCACTAGAATTAGCACTTCAGTTTTTCTGGCCCACAACAATTACCTCCTCATTGCTAATCTCAGACGAAGTCCTTGCAAATATCACCCCTCTTAAGAACCGGCCTGCAGCGGATGATATTGGTATGAAAATTGAGTTAGCAAAGGAGACGGACTTTGGTTTTGTAGACTCTATACTCACAAGAATCGGTGATTCTGTTGATAGCCGCTCGTCAAAGATTGAGTTCGCATATGAACTTGAAGATATTTACAATGAATATCAAGGGCTGTATAAAAAATTCCCGCCAAGAGTAGAGCGTAACGCGCTTGGAGGGGTGTACCATAGTAAAGCCCACTTTTTGATTGAAAATAGAATTTGGTCTCCATCCGCGATTTATTTTTACGCACTCGCAGCTAGGTATAAGGGATTACATAATCCCGTACTTATTCTGAGTATTTTTGCTGCATTATTCGGTAGGCCGGGGGTTCAACTGTCAAGACATATCTATGAAAGAGTAAAGGGCAACAACAGACCGGAATCCTAAACAGAAGTACTTTATCGGATGCGTCAGCATGACTTCGTATGTCTAAAATTGGGGTTCTCACGTTCCATAATAACGAAAACCGGGGGGCGATCTTACAGGCCTACTCCCTTTGTGAGGTTCTTGATGAGGTATTTTCGGCGGATGTTGAAGTAATTGAATACCGTACAAAAGCTAAGGAACATAGCCGTCGGAATCCTATATTTCTCACAAAGAGACCTTGGCGAAGTGTTGTCCGTTTCAAGGATCGACGAATTGTTGAGGAGTTCATCGACACAAAATTACCTACAAGCAGTGAATCCATTATTACTGATAACCATGGTCGCGCAGTAGATTGGTTAGAAAACCAAGGATATGATATGGTTATAACTGGAAGCGATGAAATTTGGAAAATCAATACAGACCTGGGTGGGGATTTTTTGCCACGTTTATCTCCAACACGTCCATTCCCGAACCTCTACTTTCTTGACCCCGACCTTTCATCAATTAAAGTAGCATACGCTGCCTCGGCGAATCAAACGAATCCAAGTGACTTATCTGAGTCAAAATTGAGCCAAGTCAAGACCCACTTATATAGTTATGACCATGTCAGTGTAAGAGACAACCATACCGAAGAACTGGTGACGAAACTCGGAATCAGTTCTGTTTATCGTGTGCCAGACCCAACACTAATGACAGAACTCCCTACCAGTAATGTTCGAGATATATTTGAAGAGAACGGGATCAATCTTGATGACCCAATCTTGGGTGTCCACAGCCATAACGATAATCCCACATTCAAGGAAATTTGCTCATATTATCGAGATAAAGGGTTTCAAATTGTCACCCCCACTTCTTCAAAATTCGTGGATCTTGAGCTAATAGGTAAAGTAGACCCGTTTGAGTACTATAGTACCTACGAACATTACGATATGGTTATAACAAGTAGCCTTCATTCAACAATATTTAGCCTTAAACATGGAACTCCGTTCACTACGGTCGATGTCAGTAGTATTTACGATAATATGGAGAGTAAGACGCACTCACTTTTAGAGGAATTTTCGCTCCTAAATAGACATATTAATGCTGTGAATGGGGATTTATCTGAGTTCTATGCCCGAGTAGATGATTTAGAGCGTAAGCCTGACGAAACCCATATTAACCGTCGAGTATCCGGGTTACGAGAGCAAGGCTTCGACTTTCTGAATATGGTAAAAGAGGACTATGAAACGAACGACTGAACCACTGGCCGAATACACGTGGCTTAAAATAGGTGGCCCGGCAGAGATTGCAGTCCCAGAAAGCAAAGAAGAGCTCGTGCAACTGCTGCGAGAGTGTCATACAGAGAACCGAGCATATCGACTTCTGGGGAACGGCTCGAATCTTCTCGTTTCAGATGACAGAATCAACGAGCTCATAATCAAAAACACCGTAGCATGTACTGACCGCCAATTTGACGGAAACGTTGTTTCCGCTGGAGCGTCGGTAATGGTTCCCCAGTTCATCAACGAGTGTATTCAACACGAACTCGGCGGCTACGAGTATCTATACTCGGTCCCAGGAACTATTGGTGGCGCAATCTATATGAACGCTGGACGTGGTGCGGCCCACGACAAGACAATCAGCGATTATTTGGTTTCTGTAGAGGTCTTTTCCGACGGCGATACGACCGAAATACCTGTTGATGATCTCAACTTCGACCATCGTTACTCGTCCTTCCAAGAACACGACGATTGGGTGATTCTCAGTGCAACATTTGAACTCCCCTCCCAATCTCAGGAGGAAGGGCGTGAAAAAGCGCAACAGCGGATGGAGAAGGTCAATGAACGGGACCGGTCAACGCCTAATGCTGGATCGGTGTTCAAGTCGGGTGCTCGACTTCCCCTTCATAAGATTCCACCTGGTGGACTATCTGTTGGGAACGCACGATTCATCGGACCGAACCGAATCGGTAACGATGGCGATGCAACGTTTAGTGATGTAAAGCGACTAGTCTCCCTAGCAAAATTGCTCAATAAGCTCGTCCCCCCCTTTCAAACTCCTGAAGTGGAATGGAAGATCTGGTCGTAGCCGAGTTTACTAACTAATGAGTAGCAAGACCATTTCTGGATTTGTCTCGGTTCTTAGCGGAAAGGTTGGTGGAATGCTTCTTGGTGTTGCGATTACACCATTGCTAGTGCGAATCCTCGGCAGCGAAAGCTATGGTGAGTACGCCTTCGTAATTTCCGCCTTTGCTATTATCGGAACGTTTGCTCGCGCGGGAATCTCAGCGGGTATTCGAAAGTATATCGCTGAAGATCGGTCTGAACGGGCGTGGAAAGAACATGTCTTCGTGTTCTACGCACGTCTGGCTACGGGCCTCGTACTACTCGTTGCAACGATATTGATTCTCTTCGGGTGGTACGGACCAGCTGATCGACTAGTCGGGCCAGGGTTTTCGACGTATATTCTACTTCTTGCAGCCATGCTAGTCACGGACCAGCTTTTCTACGTCACACGGTACACGTTAATGGGACTTCATCTGGAAAAATACTCCGAGCCGCTCTCTGTTCTCAAGCAGCTCCTATTCGGGATTTTTGGCTTGTCCCTCGCGTACATCGGCTTTGACGTTGCTGGTGCGCTTGCGGGAACAGCCATTGCGTCTCTGGTCTGTGCCTTCGTGGCAACGTGGATGCTCAGAGAACACATCGACATTACCGCAGTGTTTCGCTCGCTTCCTTCTGAATTTCCTCAAAGAGACCTGCTGAGCTTTAACATATTCAATACGGTGTTCATTCTGCTAACAATATCTCTGTACAATGTCGATATCCTATTGCTCCAGCCCCTAGCCGGTAGCCAGCAAACGGGACTATACAAGGCTGCACTCGTCGTAGCAGAATTCCTTTGGATTGCACCGCAGGCCGCCCAAATTGTCTTCATTCATTCCTCCTCCGAGCTCTGGTCTCGAGGGAATTTAGACGAAATTTCCCGTATGGCGAGTCAGGCAACGAGATATACGCTCCTGTTTACGGTACTGATAGCACTCGGAATCGCCGCCCTTGCATCCGAGTTTATGCAGTTGTATTTCGGTCCCGAGTTTGATGCTGCAGTTACACCGCTTCTCCTCCTTCTTCCAGGCGCACTCGGATTCGCCCTCGCTAGGCCGATATACGCAATCGGACAGGGAAAAGGAGATCTTCGGTCGCTAATTGTCGCGACTGGAACCGCAGCGGTAATCAATCTCGTTCTGAACCTCTTCCTTATCCCCCGGTATGGGATGGCCGGTGCAGCTACCGCTACGAGCATCGGCTATGGTTCGATGCTCGCATTTCATTACATCGTTGCGCGCCGTATTGGGTACAATCCAATCAGTGATCTTCGAGTTACCCGCGTTGGTTTCACCGCAGCGATATCCGCACCAGTCATTTTCGGACTAGCCTACGCTATCGATTCTTCCGTGTTTTCACTAGTCGTCGTCCCACCAGTTGGTTTTCTCGTCTATTCGACGCTCGCATTGCGGACCAACGCAATCGAATCAGAGGAAATCACCTCTATTCTCGATAATGCCCCGTCACCCATCTCACGGTGGCTTATCAACGGGATTCGATACATTAGTTAGTTGGGCCCCTTATGGCGTCGAAAATGACCGTTCAAGAAGACCGAGGGTCCGTCTCTACTGTTCTACAGGATCCTTCCCTTGGACCAACTTCTCCGCCCGGTCCCTGTCTTCGGGATACCCGACGTCCACACGCCACCCTTCGATGCCAATCGCATCAATCGTCCGCCCGCTCTGAATCAGCAGGTCGATAGCCTCGCTAATCTCGTACTCGCCGCGGTTCGACGGCTGCACGAGGTGACACGCGTGGAAGATGGCGGGACTGAACGTGTAGAAGCCGGTCATCACGAGGTTCGACGGCGGGTCCTCGGGCTTCTCCACGACGTCGGTCACCTCGCCGTACTTGTTCGTATCACACACCCCATAGCGACTCGCTTCGTCCCAGTCGACTTCCTCGACGAGGAACGCCGCATCAGCACGATCTTCCTGTTGACGCCGCACCACGTCCTCGAGGTTCGCGTCGAAGATGTTGTCCCCGAGGATGAGCATGAAGTCGTCGTCGATGTGCTCTTCGACGGTCAACAGCGCGTGTGCCAGGCCCTGCTGTTCGCGCTGGTGGGCGTACGTGATTGGGATGCCCTCGAATTCGTCGCCGTAGTGGTCGATGATGTCCTGCTTGCGGTAGCCGACGACGACGACGAGCTCGTCGGCGCCCAACTCGGCGAGCTGTTCGAAACAGTGCGTGAGGATTGGTTTGCCGTTGACCTCGACCATTCCCTTCGGTTTGTCTTCGGTGAGCGGGCGGAGCCGCGTTCCTTCACCGGCTGCTAGGACGACTGCTTTCATAACTACTGCGAGAGTGTCGGTCAACAATGATAGGTCTTTTCACCTAACCTTGAGGGTAGAGACCTCTTCCTCGAAGGAGGGAGTGAAGTAAATATCGACGGCTACCTTGCAAACGTCCGGAGTTTGGATTGCTAAATTATCTCCACACAACCTCGGCAGGGTATCGCATATGAATATGCTCAATCCAAGATTGATCACCCCGAGAAGATATCCACGTACTATGAGGGGTTCCTGGAACGAAGTCTTGCACGTGTCCTTCTTCCAAGCTACGACTGAAGAGGGCACTCATCTTCTCCCGCAGGGTTTCCTTCTGGGAATCAACTTGAAGGCCGTACGCTTTCGCCTCTCCGACTTCGAGGTCTTGCCAACTTGCCGGCTTTGGCTCGTTGAGGCGGTGCGAGGCGACTCTCGGTAGTATTAACTTCGCCTTCGATTAGTAGCTCACCTCGAATGATGCCTGCGTCTTCCTCAATGAGTTCTATTTTGAGGACGACAATTGAGGCTCTGAATCCCTCGTCGTCCTCTCGTTCATTGAGCATCAGTTCTTCCGCTCGTTCCTTGTCTGTTGTCAGACGTTGCAGTGAATCGGGGATAAATCCTTATCGTTCGGGTTGTAATGAGGACGGTTCCCGTTGAACGTCTCGTTTGTCAGCGTCAGGTTCCCCATCTTCGCTACGGTAAAGAGTCGCCAAAACGGAACTCGCCGTGAATTGCTCCCTCCCGCAATTTGGTAGCCTCGAAGCGACTCCTTGCCCTTCTTACTTCGGCCGTGGCAGTAGGGTTCGACCTTTCGATGATGCCCATCGTAGGTGAATTCGACCGCCTTTTGCTCCTGAATCGCTTTGCAGATGATATTGCTCATGATGAGTGTGCCCCTCACTTTGTCACCAACTGGCATGAATATCATCCATCCGGAGTGAAAGTGGTCTCGAAGCTTCGCGCTTCGGATTACGGGTTAGAGATCACTCGTTTTACCAAACCCTGAATAGTCACCCCGCGAATCCATCAGTAATGCGAGTCAGTATTGTCGGCAGCGGCTACGTCGGCACGACAACTGCGGCGTGTTTTGCAGATCTCGGCCACGACATCGTGAACGTTGACATCGACCAAGACATCGTCGACGCCATCAACGCCGGCCAGTCGCCAATCCACGAACCTGGCCTCGACGACCTCCTCGATGAACACGGCAGCGATGCCCTCACAGCAACCACGGACTACGCCGATGTTCGTGAGACGGACGTTACGTTCCTTGCGCTACCCACTCCGTCTCGCGACGACGGTAGCATTGACACGTCGATCATTGAGGCTGCAACCGAGACCCTCGGTGCCACGCTCGCTGACAAAGACGATGAGCACGTCGTGGTCACGAAGAGCACGGTCATCCCCACAACCACGACGGACACGCTCGCTCCCATTCTCGAGGACGCGTCCAGAAAAACGCTCGGTGAGGACCTCCATGTGGCGATGAATCCCGAGTTCCTCCGTGAAGGAACGGCTGTCGAGGACTTCCAGCACCCCGACAAACTCGTCTTCGGCACCCAGGACGACACGGCACTCGACACCCTCTATGACGTCTTCGCGCCGCTCATCGAACAAACCGACGCTCCCGTTGTCGAGACAGACATCGCAGAAGCGGAGATGATCAAGTACGCGAACAACGCGTTCCTCGCGTCGAAAGTCTCCTTGATCAATGACCTCGGGAATATCTGTAAGGAGTTCGGCGTTGATGCCTACGAGGTGGCGGACGCGATTGGGCTTGATGACCGCATCGGTGAGCGCTTCCTCCGGTCGGGGGTTGGCTGGGGTGGAAGTTGCTTCCCGAAGGACGTCAACGCCATCATCGCCGCCGCCAAGAACAAGGGCTACACTCCTGCACTTCTCGAGGCCGCCGTCGCGGTCAACGACACCCAGCCCCAGCGACTCCTCGACCTCCTCAATGATTACGTTGACGTCGCCGGCGAGCGCGTCGCCGTGCTCGGCCTCGCATTCAAGCCCGGCACCGACGATGTCCGCAACTCCCGCGCTATTGAGGTCATCGAGGGCCTCCAGAATCGCGACGCCACCATCGTCGGCTACGACCCCGTCGCCACGGAGAACATGCGCGAGCGATTCCCCGACATCAAGTACACCAGTTCAGCCGCCGCTGCGCTCAAGGACGCTGTCGGTGCCGTAATCGTCACGGACTGGGACGAATTCGCGACCCTCGATGAAGAGTTCACCACGATGCGAGAGCCGGTCGTGGTTGATGGCCGCCGCAGCATCACCCCCACCCCGGACATCACCTACGAGGGCCTTACCTGGTGACCCAGGGAGTCTCAACCGCTCCCCATCACGTCCCCCTGTAGCCGCCGCTCGACATCGTAGTATTTCAATAGGTTCATTACGCCGTTTCGTCACGACCTACCCACTGATGGCTGACTTCCCAGCATACCTCGATGTGGATTACGACGCAGGCACCGGCGAATCCCCAGAGGATTATCCGACGCTCCAGGACAAGATCGAGCAAGCAATCGAGATCACTCGCACGGGCCTCGAGGAGTACGAGAATCCGGCGATTATGTGGACCGGCGGGAAGGACTCGACGCTCACGCTGTACTTCGTTAAAGAGGTCGCCGAACAGTTCGACCTCGACGTTCCCCCCGCAATTTTCATCGACCACTTCCAGCACTTCGACGAACTCCACGACTTCGTCGAGAGGTGGGCCGACGAGTGGGATCTGGAGGTCATCTATGCCCGGAACACCGACGTCGGCGACTACGTCGATGCCAACGGCCTCACGCCAGGCGACGACATCCCCATCGACGAGCTCTCAGAGCACAACCAGCACCACGTTCGCGACCTGCTGGAGTACGAGGAGGACACGTTCCCGTTCCTGCTGGACACGTACGTCGGCAACCACCTGTTGAAGACGGTGGCGTTGAATGATGCGCTCGAAACTCACGACGTTGACGGCATTCTCTCCGGCATTCGGTGGGACGAACAGGACGCGCGCGCCGACGAGACGTTCTTCAGTCCGCGCCACGACTCCGAAATCTATCCGCCCCACGACCGCATTCAGTCCATCCTGCAGTTCGATGAGGCCGCCGTCTGGGACGCCTTCTGGTACTACGTCGTCCCCGAAACCGTCGCGGAGTTCCCCGACGATGGGTATGTCCCCCAGAGCTACGACGATCTTCCGGGAGACCTCACCCACGAGGACATCCCCGTCTCCCCCAAGTACTTCAAGGGCTTTCGCTCCCTGGGGAGTGAAGTTTCCACGGACAAAGCCGCTGAAGAGCCCGCCTGGCTCCAGGATCTTGAAGACACGACCGAGCGCGCTGGCCGCGCCCAGGACAAAGAAGACCTCATGGAGCGCCTGCGCGACCTCGGGTACATGTAGAACCCGGGGCCGCGCGACCGCCCAGAATCACTTGGCTTCTGGCTGAAGACAGAGGCATACACTATCGGACTGTATCACAGGCTCGTAGTTTGCTAGTAGTCTGTACGCAGAACGGCGAGGAGTCAGCAACGCGCTAGTTCCGGGTGCAGTCGTCGTAGATATAGTAGACACTAGAAGTAATTGCTCACTTTAGGAACAGAGAGTTTGTCGAGAGCGGTGTCGATCGCTGTTGTTAGCTCGTTGAGCGAGTCAAAGAAACGGTTGCTAAGAGCCTTTTGCAGCTGTCTCCAGCATTCTTCGACCGGATTCAACTCCGGTGAATACGAGGGTAACGTCACGAAGGCGAGGTCGTCACGGGCCGCTAGGTCCGTGACGGCCGACGCCTGGAAATACGGCGCTCCATCAAGCACCACGATCAAATCATCTTCGAACTCTTCGCATAATGCCAAAATGAAATGTTTTGCGTGGTCGGCGGTGACGTACTCCTCAAATCGGGAGAAGAAGCGATCACCGTCCTCGGTGATCGCGCCCAACAGACACGTCCAGTCGCGTTGGCCAGAGAGTTCGACAGAGGGCCGCGTGCCACGCGGAAACCACGCGGCACGCGGCTCGACTTGCACGGATTTCTTGGTTTGATCGATACAGACTACGGTGGCGTCCATCTCCCGCCGCTTTTTTTGAGCTCGTTGCGGAACTCTTCTTGCTCGTCTTCATCGGCTTCGGCGGCTGAACGGCGCGGTTTCTGGTAACTCAATCCCGCCTCTTTCAGCAACCGCCGACAACTCGGGATTGAGTACTCGACTCCGTAGGTTTCTTCGAGATATTCTTGGGCGAGCGCCGGCGTCCACGCAGGCGCGTCGATCCCAACTTCTTCAGGAGACTTGTGTACAGTTTCTTCAAATTCCTCTTGCTGTGTTTCTGAGAGCTTTCGCTTTCTCCCAGTTCGCTTATCATCAGAAACAGCCTGCTCAAGCGACTCGTCGGTGTCGAGTCGCTTGAGCCAACTATAGATCGTCCGCCGCTGAACGTCGTACCACTCGGCTAATTCGGTCTGCGTCACACCATTTTTGTACGCAATCGCCGCCAGTAGCCGCTGTGTCGGCTTCTTTCTCTCCACCTTGTCGAGAGCATCTTGCAGCTCTTCGACGGAGGTTTCGTCAAGGTGATCCACTACCTATTGCAACAGTCTACGGGTAAAAAGTTCTAACGGTTACTATAGCTATTGAAACGGTGGCTGTGTCGACATCGAGGTTGTCGAGGCGAATTGTGATCGTCTCTTGGGACTGGAGGCGGGAATCGACGCTCCAGTATTGGTCGCCTCCGGCACGGGCGATTTTCGAGATTGAGACCGCATCTGAGAAGGTGTCGCGAACCGCTGATTCCGAGGGGGTGGCCGGCAACTGGATGTTACTCTGAATCTCACAAATAGGTTCTCCAGTCCACTCCACCGACATCACTGACGTGACCTGGTACCCAGCGTCTCGTGTTGCCTGCACAACCCCGTCCGGATCCGTTGTTTCGACGAACGCGGTTTGGCGATTCTCTCCAGTAAGGATGGCGGGAACCGACGCGCTGTGGAGATCGACCAACTCACTCGCACTGGCACCGCGCACGCTAATACGGACGCCCTGCCATGGAGACCCTGGACTCCCAGGCTCCGATGCCGTCTCACTGGTACTACCCGGTTCGTCGCTTCCACTAACGGGAAGCGACTCAGTGCAGCCTGCGAGTGAAATTGCCCCACTAACCCCAAATGCCGTGAGGAACCGCCGTCGATTCATACGCAACGAATCCTGTGAGTGAACTTCAAAGTTGCCAACCAAACAAGATGATAACCGGCTGGTAGGCTCAAGGCGGCATCACCCCCTTCACCACGAATGAGCAGTAGTAGCCTTGAAGTCGAGGACGTCCTCTACAACCCACCTGCTCGTGTCGACGAAGGCGTCCAGCCACAAATTCCGACGTGGCCCAGAAGCACGCCGGTATATCCTATATCAACGGTAATCCGGGTAGGGTGACATCCACGCCTTATCGTTGCAAGTCGGTAAAAAAAGCTGCTTGCGTTGGAAGGACGATTTAATCGTCATAACGATTCTCGTTAGTCGCCTCTGTGTGGCTGTGAAACGGGAAACTGCTTCCTGCCAGCACGTCATTCATTATCCATTCAAAAAACGATAATATTATAACATTATCAAAGACATAGAATTAACTGTGAATCGTCGTTCCCTGCTTCGGTCAGCGCTTGTCGGGAGTGTCGCCGCCCTCTCCGGATGTAGTTCTTTGTCACGTGACTCACCACAGACAGCCTCGACGACCTCCAATCCACCACCTGATACCCCTCAACCCGAGATAGAATGGCGCGAGGAACTCATCACAGACGACCAGTACCGCCTCACGATAACAGTCCAGCTCGACCAGGCGGACGAAGTCGTCGTGGAAACAGTCGGCGGCGGGACAATCACGACGCTCACGACGAACGGCGAGCATATCGTCGCCGGATCAGAAACCAATCACGGGCCGCTTACGCTGGGTACGAGCGTGAACGCCATCCTTCCTGATACTCCGGTCGATCGAATGATTGGGACGTACTCGGTCGGGTCGCAGATCCAGCCGACAATTCCTCTCCATCTCAACGGCCTGACCGGCGGCACACACCCGCCACAGGACGTCCAGGGTGCCCACTCCCGGACATACACCCAGACCGTTGGCAACCAGACAACGCGTCTCTCGCTTACCGTGCCGAAGGCGCTCTACCAGTATTACCAGCGCCGGATGCGAGTCGGTGACTACGGCGCGTATGTCTCCGATACGAACGACGATGAGTACATCACTCGACTCGCCGAGCAGTTCAAAACCTTCCGCGACCGGAACAATCTCTCCGACCGCGAGATGATCGACCACGTCACTGGGTTCGTCCAGCAACTCCAGTACACCAGAGATGAGCCAGCGACGGGATACAACGAGTATCCGAAGTTTCCGACTGAAACGCTCGTTGACCAGGGCGGCGACTGTGAGGATACCTGTATTCTCCTGTCTTCGATTCTCGAGCGGACCGCGAGTGGACCGACCGGCGTATGATCATGACTGTCGACGAACTCGCCGGCGTCGCACACATCCCGAACAACGAGATCGAGACGCCGAATATCGACTGGCGCTACACCCAGCGCGGCGACCGCGTCCCGGCCGATACGGACCAGTACGAACGCACTGCGACCAGAGGGCGGTCTGACGAGCGACCGGCCAGACAGGGAGGTGAGGGTAGTGTTTGATCGCTTCTTCGGTCGCGACGACGCCGACCAGGACGCTGCGTCGGATGCAGACGCGTCCGCATCCGACCCCTCACGCAACGAGGATTCCCCGCCCGAGACGAAGACTAACGGGAACGGTGCGACCAGTGGGGATGCACCGTTCGAGACTCGTTCGGGTCCACAGTCACTGCTTGGCGAAACGTACGATATCGCCGAACAGGACACGGACTACGTCGGGAGCAAGCCCGTCGTCACCGAGACGCTGAACGAGGGCACCGTCGCCGGATCACACGTCCGCGAGATGCTCGAATCAGGCGTCGATACAGCTCCATCGCCGCTGTGGATTGGGTACGACGAGGACGCCCAACGAGGGTTCCGCGAAGCCCCGCTCCGCTTCGAGTCGCTCTTCCGCCACATCTGGATCACCGGCACCACTGGCTACGGGAAGACCACAGAGTTACTGAATATGATGGTCCAGTGGGCGTATTCAGGGTATGGATTCGTATACTTCGATCCGAAGGGCCGCGACTCGCGCGAACTCCTGCGGATGCTTCCCGAGGACCGGCTCGACGACGTCGTCTGGATCGAACCCGGCTCATCCGAGCACGACAAGACGGTCGGGCTGAACTTCCTCGAAGTCCCCGACTGCGAGACTGAAGAAGAGCGTGAGAACGAGATCGAGAACCGCATCGAGAATCTCAAGGCGATCTTCGATACGGACGAGTACTGGGGGATCAACATGGAGTCGATCACCGAGTCGATGGGCCGGGCGATGATGCAGTCCGATCAGCCGTTCTCGGTGATCGATATGTACTTCACGCTGTTGCACGCCGAGCGGCGCGAAGAGTTTGCCCTCGACGTCGACGACCCGTACGTGCGTGAATTCTGTCTCGAAATTGCACGGATGGACGATGAGACAGTCCGGCCGCTGCTCAAGCGGATCAAATCGTGGGTCGAAAACTCGGTCATCCGGCGAATCATCTCCCACCGCGAGAGCACGATCGACTTCCGCGACATCATCGACAACGACCGAATCGTCATCGTCCGGACGCCCGTCGAGAACACGGACATTAAGAAGATGGTCACGCTCGGTGTAATGCGGAACCTCTGGAGTGCGATTCAGCAGCGATCGTACGAACGCGATACTGACCCAGAGCCGTACTTCGTGCTCTGTGACGAGTTCGACGACATCGCGAGCGACAACCTCGATATCGAGTCGATGCTCGCCCGCGCCCGGTCGATGCGCCTCTCCGTAACCCTGTCCTCTCAGTACCCCTCGCAGTTCGGTGAAGACACGCGCAAGGCGATGCAGAACAACTGCGACAACCTCATCACCTTCTCCGTGAACGACGTCGACGACGCCCAGCTCCTGATGAAGCGATTCCGCGACTACACAGCAGAGGACCTCATCTCGACCGACCAGTACCAAGCCTGGACGAAACTCCCACTGGAGGGCGGTCGGTACTCCGAGCCAGTCCTCCTCCGGACGTTCCCGCCGTATCCTCCGCTACGGTCATCGGATGCGGTCGACGACATCATCGAGGCGAGTTTGGATCGCTACGGGACTGACCCGCTGACTGACGCGGAGATAATGCAGAACCTCATCTACAGCGACGCCAATAAAGCAGCGAACCCAACGCAGATACTGGGCGAGACGATGGCCGAGGCGGTTCGAGCAGTGCAGTTGCGGGAGGGCATCCGAGACGAGAACGGCTGGGTAGACGTCGTCGATGTCGACAAGGAACTCTCGATTCGCCTCGAGAACAGCCATCCCGATATTGAGTATGCGGACGACGATCTGCCAGAGGTGCGGGACGCGTCACCGTTGATCGATGTCGAGTTACAGGACGGCGATATCGTGGCTCGACTGTCCGAGGAGGGCGAAATCGAGGTAGAGCCAGAAACGGGCGGAGTGGAGTCGGCAGGCGGATCGGACCACGATGCAGTGCTCGTTGATACCGAGCAGGCGCTCACCGAGCGCGGGTTTAGCGTCGACATCCTCGAACAGGACGGTAGCGAGCAACCCGACGCGACAGCCACGCACCCAGATCACGACGTTGTGTTCAACATCGAGGCCGAGACGACGACACCGGATCGCCCCGCGAAAGTCTTGCAGAACCTCAAACGAGCACAGGACGCAGATCGCATCCCGCTCTTCGTGGTTCGCTCTGGCGACCCCGAGACGGAGTGGGCAACGCGACTCGAGAATATTCTCTCGGTGCCGCTGCAAGAGCGGGCGGACGGTACCGAGCAGTTCTACAACTGTGACGAGGTCGTGACCTTCGGGGGTGGCGCTACGGCCCACGGCGGGGTAACTGCCGTTCGACCCCGCACATCCGAGACGAATCGGACAGTCTGGACGCGTGACGACGGTGAACGTGTGCTGTCAGATGGTGAGAGGGAATTCACTCGCGTTCCAGACGAGGGAACACTCTCGAAAGACGGCGTCCCGGCCTACTACAGCTACGATCACGAAACCGGACAGTACACAGTGCATAAACCCGGCGAGACGCAGACGTATGGCTCGAAAGACGGGTTCGATGCAGAATGGACGCCGATCAAGCGACCATTCATTCCCGATGTCGAACTCCCAGATCCGGACTATTCGCGCGACAGCTACATCGTGTTGCTGCTTCCGGAGGACGGTGCTCTCAAAATATTCCAGCAGGGGGAACTGTATACACTCTCCGAGAGCCCAGACGAGGAGGACTTATGGCTGGGCGTCCCCGCCAATGAGCACTCACAGGCCACGATATCGATGGATGCCGGTGAAGAGACGCCATCGACGGAGTCTACCGCACCGTCAGATGAGTCGGTGGAGATCGACCCGAGTGGTGACGGCATCGAGGCGTTCGCAGCGATGTACATCAGAGAAGCTGAGGGAGCACAAGTGCCAAAGGAAACGCTGTTTCAGGCGTACTCGGCCTGGACTGATCAGCACGGTATTGATGGGACAAACGCGAGTTGGTTCGGTCGAAAGCTCGCAAACGTCGTCGAGTATGAAAATGATCGGGTCAGAGACGGCGACGATCTGGTGACGGTCTACAGCGGTGTCGACCTCACGCCAGACGGCTCGAAGTTCCTTGAATAATGAGAGTTATCAGATATATGGATGAAATCCAGGTGGATGGTATTCAGGTCAATCATACCCAATCACCGAAATCACAATTGTCGCGATATATCCGTTTCTTCCCCGTATATCGAGTTCATACCATAGATTGTTCAGGGCAAAATTACTGTTCAGGCCAAGGGATTGATGAATGTTCATGGGAAAACCGCATTACGGGAGCAGTGTTCAGGGCAAAACGCGGGTCAAAACCAACTAGTATACAACGGGTAGCACCCGTTGGACAGGGGACTGGACAAGCCACCGGTCGCGAGGACTTCTATCAGGATAGTGAGAAAGAGAGTGAGATGACTCACTGGAGACTCATCGAGAGGGATACCGATGGAATCTGAGCCGCCACTTGTAGTCTCGGAGTGTCCCAAGAAGCTACGCGAGCGCGAGCAGTGGGTGTGCTGGCGGGAAGAGGAACGGGACGACAAACTGACGAAGATCCCGGTGACGCCAGCGACAGGCGGATTCGCGTCGTCGACGGACCCTGAGACGTGGGGCAGCCTCGAAGCAGCGCTCGAATACACCGAGACGGAGCACGCAGATGGCGTCGGGTTCGTGTTTACCGACAACGACCCCATCGTCGGCGTCGATCTGGACGACTGCCGCGATCCCGAAACCGGCGACGTCGACGATGACGCACAGGACATCATCGCACGACTCGACTCGTACACGGAGGTGTCGCCCTCTGGAACCGGCTACCACGTCCTCATCAAGGGTGACCTCCCTGACGGCCGGAACCGTCGCGGGAGCGTCGAACTGTACGACACGGCACGCTTTTTCACCGTCACTGGCGACCACGTCGGGCGAACGCCCACACGTGTTGCACGCCGACAGGACGCGCTCGACGCGATTCACCGCGAGTACGTCCAGAACATCGAGCGTGACACGACTCCCGAATCCAGGCAGCGTGGTGACGCTGACGGCCAATCAGCGACGAATGATGCAGACGACGTCGACCTTGAGGACGAGGAACTCCTCGAGAAAGCGCGAAACGCGTCGAACGGTGAGAAGTTCGAGCGGCTCTGGAACGGGAATATGGGTGGCTACGACAGCCAGTCTGAGGCTGATATGGCGCTGTGCTGTCTGCTGGCGTTCTGGACCGGCGGCGACCGGACGCAGATGGACCAGCTGTTCCGTCAGTCAGGGCTTCACCGCGAGAAGTGGGACGAGGTCCACTACGCCGATGGGTCGACGTACGGCGAGAAGACCGTCGAGCGAGCGATTGCGAACACCTCGGAGTTCTACGATCCGGACACCGGCGATGATACCGAAGACCGCGACACCACCTCTGCCGAATCATCTGTCGACACCCGTGACAATTCAGAGCGGAGTCGCGCGTACCTGACCGAAAAGAATCGACTGTTGAGCGAGCGCGTCGACGAACTTGAAGCGACGCTCGAACAGAAAGTCGAGCGGATCGACACCCTCGAAGCAGAGGTTGAACGGCTCACCGACGAACTCGCTGCCCGCGACCGAGAGCCCAAGCAACCCCAAGACGAGCAAGCCGTTACTGCGAACGAGAGTGAGGATGAGTCAGCGACTCGCTCCGTATGGGGGCGATTATTCGGCGGCAGTTCAGAATAACGATGTAACCGCGATAGAGCGTTTTTCACCCCGTTATGGGTGACGGGGTTGTCGAACTGCCCCGGAACAACACATGTATTCTGAGCGACAGCGAGACCCAATCCGTCGTATCGACCCCCACCCGGACGAATCTGACGCAGCGACAGCGCCATGGGCCGACCTTCGACTCGACGTCCCCAACGACCGGCGTGACGAGTCGATCGTGGCGTTCGTCGAGTGTGTCCTCGTTGAGCTCACCCACGAGGACGTCGGTGCCGAGTACCGGTCCTCGAACGCGTGGGGTGCTAAAATCGATCAGTACGTCGCCGCCGAGGCGACTGGCCAGCAGTTCATCAAGCGTCGGTACGACGAGCGCCTCGGGTGGGACGAGACGCAGATCACGCGTGAAGCGGTCCGCGACAAGCTGGTCTGGCAGCTCTCACGCTCCGAGTCGCTGGCAACGAATCGAAGCCACGCCAAGCCGGCCACCAACCCCGATACGTTCGTTGTGAAGCCCACGCAGCAACTGCGAACGGATTCAGGATGCGAGGAGTGTTAACCAACAAATGCGAGAGACTTCAGCGATTGTTGGTTAATCATAGAGAGTCCAAGTCAGCCACCTGCCTGTCCGCTCTCTCCAGCCTGCGAGTTTATCCGCGCCGGAAGGCGTGAGGCGCGCTCGAAGTGCGTGCCATAGTTGAGTTCCCATGACTGGATCCGATATCCTCGACGACACGACAGCCGATCACGAGCGGCTTGAAACCGAACTTGTTGCACAGGACCGGGATGCGGCCCGGGTCGCGACGGCAGACATCGACGAGCGGAGTGCCCGCCGTCTCGTGAATGATCTCATCGAGGACGATATGGTGAGGCCGATCCCTGACCAGCATGTCCTGGTTCACGACCCCAGCGGCGAGGCCTTCGACTCGATCACCCAGCTCGCCGTGTTCCATCGCGGCTGGCGGGCCGCCAGAGACGCGGAGGACGACTGATGCAACAGACGCTTGCTGGGTGTGCCTTCTGCGATGCACGTCCCGATACAGAGATGGGCGAGGCACATACCTGGGGGAAAGACGAACGGATGACGCACCCGATCTGCGTCGACTGTGCGCTCCAAGAGCGGCCTGATCCCGAGGAGCGCGATCATCACGCCTGCGACGGGTGTGGCCTCGTCGTCGACGCCCTCGCGGCGCTCACGCGGTTCCGGGTGGAACTCGGCCATCTCGAGGGGCCGTTGCAGCTGTGTGGGCGATGTAGTCCCGGCGGGCCCGCGACGTACTGGACGCGAGATTTCGAGTTACACGTTGTCGAGTAGCCGGTTAACTCGGTGGAGCGTCCCTCAGCGTCCGTTCACATAAGCCAGTAGCACGTCACTTGCCGCACCGATAGTCTGAAGTACACGGACTTCGGACTAACTCCTATGGCTCCTGATCACGAGCACATTCGCCCAGATGGTGGAATCGACACGCTGGACCCGCCACCGATCGACATCCTCACCGAAGACACGCTCGAGCCGGAGACGCTGGCCGAGAACGCGCCCCGGCTCGAAACAGTCGTGGAACTGCTCAACCGCCCAGCACTCGCCCGCGTCTACATCTACATCTGCTACTGGGGCCCGGTCACCCCACCGGAAGCTATGGAGGCGCTCGATCTCTCGAAATCGACGGCCTACGAGTACGTCGACCGACTGGTCGATCTCGGCCTCGTCGACCGCGACGACTCGACACGCCCCCAGCAGCTGACCGCCGACCCGATCATCATCGTCGAGCAGTACGTCCCGATCGTCATCACGCCGACCGCCCTCCACGCCCTCGGGCTCCAGGAGGTCGATGAGGACATCAAGTACTTCGTGGACCGGTACGGCCTCGGGAAGCTCATCGCTGCATTGCGCGGCGCCGGGCTCCACTTCGCGGGGAAGACGACTCAGCGGATGGTCGCCAGCGACATCGACGTGCGCGAGACGGAAGCGATGATGATCATCTACGCGCTCAAACCCGCGCTTGCCGTCGGCCGGGAGCACGATCCGTTCTTCGAGTACCTCTTCCCGGATGTGCATGACGAGATGGATCTTCCCGATCTTGACGAGATAGCTGGTGCCCCGACGGATTCGTCGGACCCCGATAGGTGAGTTCATCGGATGGGTCGAGACACGCCATTATCCGCTGACCAGGACGTCCTCGTCGACGCGAACATCTTCTACGCGATCGGCCAGCCCTCGAATCCGCAGTACCAACGATTTCGCCGAGCCATCCAGCACGCCGGCGTCGTCTGCAAACTCCCCCGGCGCGTGATCGGCGAACTCGGTGGCTCAGAGACGGATCGTGTCCGGACGGCGCTCGACGAAGGATGGGCCGAGATCATCGATGCGCCATCACCAACGGACGGGGACGCTGTCGCGGCAAGCGATATCGCCAGACGGACCATCGCGAGTGAAACGACTAAAGCCGAGCACGAGGTCGAGAAGACGGACGCAATTCTTGCGGGCCTAGTCATTCAGTATGTGAGAGACCGCTCGACAACGGGTGTCGTCGTGCTCACAGACGATCAGCCCGCCAGGAAAGGCATCAAAAATGCCGTTCGAGCGCAAGGGTACACGGACGCGATCACGGTCTACGGCTTGGCGGACATCATCGGCGACGACCCGGGCGACTCGATGCGGCTGATCTAGACCGAGTAGTGACCCTCATTCCGAAAGCCCTCAGCCGCTCGGCATCCCACGCCCCACGCTGCGCGCCTCGTCCCTCGGTGCTTGCGGAGTCGGGGGACGACCGAAGCGGCCTCGCCCTTTCTGAGTCCACCAGGTAGTGGCTGGAGCACAGAGCGTCGAGAGTGGATGAACAGGTGATTCGTAACGGCTCGCCCCGCTCGCCGCTGCCGCCCTCCGCGTCGCTCGCGACCGACCATTCCGGGCGTGCGGGCGCTCTCCGCACCGTGAGCGCCCGTTCCGGGCTAAAATGGATGTGCCCTCGGCGCCAGCGGGTATCCCCGTCGGTTGCGCCCCTTGCGGGCTTTCGCGTTCCAGCGCTTTGTGCCGCCTGCGCTGGCGCGCGCCACACCGCGGCGCGCGTTCTCGGCGACAGTCGCCCTGGACACGGACCCGCGTATCGGGCCGGACACGAGCGGGCATATCCCGCTGGCCGCTCGCTCCGGGCGGGTCGGCGCGCGGTGCTGGTTGGGTGGCCTCCCTGAGGCGCGCTCTCGCTCGCGCCCAGGGGCGCTCGCGAAGGCGCGAGCGAGAGCGCGCGATGGGTGAGTTGGTCGTTGTGGACAGCCACGGCTGGAGAGTCGTGGTGTCGGAAGAAGACGCCGAGTGAGCGCCTTCGGAATCAGGTCCGATTCCAATGTCAAGTAAGAACGTCTCCAGTGAAGTAGTTTCGGTCGATGAACAGGCATTCGAGAAACACGATGAAGCGGCGGTCGATGAGGATGGCTTCGAGGTCGTCGATGAGACCCCGGAGTTCCAGGCGACGGTCGACATGGAAGTGCAGGCGAAAGTAGATTCAAATCATCCGGACGCGCGAGTCGAGGAAGGACCGGATCACATGTTCGGGAAGACCCTCGAACAGGAAGAGCGCATCAAGGCGCGGGAGGCTGAGCTGGAGCGCATCAGTGCCCAGGCTGAACTCGGAACGCAGGAGGGTCGGGAGATGCGGACGCGAGATATCGCGGTAAAACGAAGTGCGATGCGACGGACGGAGTTCCAGAAGCGGCGAGCGAGCGTGGACCCGATGGCGGACCCAGAACGGGACGACCCGCGTGTGGAACTCGAACAGGAGCAGTTGGCGGCTGTGAACGAACAATCGATGCGGCTGGCCGAAAAGCTGGATGGGTGGTCGCGGGCGGCGATCAGTCGGCGGCTGGCCGAGGCGGTCATCAACGGGAAAGACATGATGAGTGCGGTCGTCAGCGTGTTCGAGGAGCTACAGACGGCGCCGGGACAGGTGATCCCGATAGGGAAGGTCGAGGACGTGAACCGAAAGGAGGTGAGCATCGAGGGAACCGTGACCCAGTTGTGGGATGCGGATTCATCGGCGATTCGGCAAGTCGGGCTCATCGAGGACGAAAGTGGACGAACGAAGTTCACGTCCTGGGTTGCGAGCGACCAACCGTGGATGGAAGAAGGCGAACGCGTGCGGATTCACGGGGCGGCGCGGAACTGGTATCAGGGGCGCGTCTCAGTGGCTCTGACCGGGTGGAGCACCGTGCTGTTCCCAGAGCGCGGTCAGTGGTGGGAGTAGTCGGCTAACGCGGCCTTCTTTTTTGCTTATGCCCGTTCACCCGCTTCCCGCCGCCCCACCCAACCTCCACGTTCCGGGCGGCTCACAGAGCCGCCGGGCTTTCGCCACAGTATCGCACTGCGCCGGCTCCGTACCGCTGGGTGTTTATCTGCCCCTGGCGGGTGAGGGGCGTTCCGAGATGCACGATCTGCGTGATTCCCCTCGTGAGAACCATGGCAATCAGAGACATCTACGAGACGGCATTTGACGAGAACGTACAGACTGACTCCAGCGCGAACCAGTGTCCCGAGTGCGGCGGCCGGGTCACCACCAATGCGGTCGAAACCGTCTGCGAGGACTGTGGCCTCGTCGTCGACGAGCAGCGCATCGACCACGGGCCAGAATGGCGAGCGTACGATGACGATGAGCGTGAACGGACGGGTGCGCCGCTGACGGCGGCGCGACACGACCGGGGCCTGTCGACCGAGATCGGACATGGAACGGACGCAAACGGAAATACGCTCTCTGAACGGAAGCGGCGGCAGGTGGCCCGGATGCGGCGTGAACAGTCTCGTGGCAGGTTTCAGTCGAAAGCCGAGCGCAACCTCGCACACGGTCTGGGGGAGGTCCGCCGGATCGTGAGCGCGCTCGAGCTGTCCGAGGCGATTCGTGACCAGGCGTGCCAGCTCTTCCGGAGCGCCCAGAACGACAATCTCCTGCCGGGTCGGTCGATCGAAGCGATGGCCACAGCGAGCGTCTACGGCGCCTGTCGGTGTAATGGCCTCTCGCGAACCCTCGACGACGTCACCGACCCGGCACGCGTTGAGCAGTCGCGCGTGACGAACGCGTACAAGACGCTGAACACGGAACTCGGCCTCCCGGCCCAGCCCGTGACGCCCAGTGCGTTCGTTCCGCGGCTCGCGTCGGAACTCGATGTCTCCGATCGAATTCGGCAACGAGCACGGAGGTTAGCGGAGGGCTCGGAATCAACGGGAGTTACGACGGGCGTCTGCCCGTCAGGGTTCGCCGCAGCTTGCCTGTACAAAGCGGGGCACGAACAGGGCCAGTTGCTTACACAGACGGACGTCGCAGAGGTCGCGAACGTCTCTCCGGTCACCGTCCGAACTCACCGAGAAGCGCTGGACGAACTGGCTGTCTAACGACGCTCCTCCTATTGGTTTGCGTGTCTGTAGATGAATTGACGTGAGAGCTACCCTTTAAAACCGAAGACGAAGCATGCTGCTATCAGACTACTCTATGACCGAACGTTACTCTGACTACGAAGAGCTCCGGCCGCTTGGCGAAGCGACGCATATCCCCGACGAAACACTCTCCAGCAGTGGCGACGGAGAGTCCCGACGTCAACGAGCGGATAGAGTCGATGAAGGCTATCCAGACGATACGATGGCAACGACGACCGAGTGTGCCTCTTGTGGGGCGTCAATCCCCGCCAGCCAGACGAAGTGCCGGTTCTGTCTATCGAACCATCTCGATGCACCCACCGATGACCAGGACACCCCTGATTCGGAGTGTGATATCCTCCATGTCATCCACGCGCTCGTCGAGTCGCGGACGTTCTACGGCGCCGTGGCAAAGGGATCCGCTGCGGCCTCTCTCCTCGCGAAATCGGCTTCCGACCCTGCGGTCGACGACTGCCAGCTCATCTACGATCTCGACGAGGAACCTGCAGCGCAGCTTGCCGACCAGTGGCCCTCGCTTCCTTCGGCGACACGGGTCTCATCGGAGTGCGGCGAACAGCTGCTCGCGGCCGCTCGTGAGCGGACGACGTGGACAGACACGACGCAATCGCGTCACGACGGCGAGCGCGCAACGTTCCTCTACGACGAAACCGGGAGCGGCGTTCGCGACGAGAATCGTCTTGCGGCCCTCCTAGAGGACGCAGACGATGACGTCTGGCTGGTGCCGGCGATTGCGCTTCAGCGATTCGTCACCGACGCCAGTACCGGGAGCATGCGACGCGAGAGTCCGAACAGGGAGCACCTCGAGTGTCGGGAGTGCAACCAGGAGACTGAGCATCGATTCAACGAATACGAAACCGTCCCTGACGATGAGTGGACTGGGCAGCCGATGTGGGAGTGTCAGGTATGTGGAACTCCTCGATACGGGCCGGAGCCCGAAGGAGCTCGGTAGGCGGGAAGTCAAGCTTAACCACCGTAAAAGAGTGGAGTTCTGGAATCGTTGGTTAACTAAAGACCAGTCCAGGACCATTTCGGAGATGTCCTGCTGTTCGCTCGTCTGCGTTTTTCTGCGCCGTAAATCGGCGGAGGCGTACACATGGACCCACGAGACACCCCCGGCTACCGGATGCACCGCGCTCTCAGCAATCTCAGCAGTATCGACGTCGATCAATTGGATTCCGACGATCAAAGGCGGATCGACGCAGCGATGACGCTCCTGGAGCAGGTGAGTCTCCTCACCCGACCAGCTGCCACGGAAGAGGCCAACATTCAGATAGAGTCCTGACTGCACAAACCGTCGAGCGGCGCTCGAACGGAGGAGATGGACGTCTCATTGCTCAGGAAAGGTGGTGTGTACGAGGTGCAGTCGGCGTCGGGGAACACCTACGAGGTCGACGTCGCGAGCAAGACGTGTACGTGTCCGGATTTCACGAAGCACCAGCCGAGCGGTGGCTGTAAGCATCTGCGGCGGGTCGACATCGAAATTCGGAGTGGACACGTCCCACGACCCGATGGTCGGCTTCCGGCGACAGTAGGCGTGGCGGAACAGCTCGCAGAAGCAGTTCACGATCTTGACCGAGAGATAGAAGAGCGGGAAGCGAAACGTCGAGAGCTCCAGATAGCACTGGAGGTTCTCGAAGAGTATTCGAACTAAGGAACGGAGAAATGCGGTTAACCAACGAAAGTGATTACATCCGTGGAACGTTGGTTAATCCCTCACCGAAAGTACGGAGCTAAGTCAGACGCTCGTCAGACCCCAGCATTTCCACTAATACACTGACAGGATTCGGATGAAGAGTTACGGCCCGACACTCTCCCCCCATCGTTTCCAGTAAACCTAGAATCGGAGCGGAAGCGGCACTCGCTAAAGCTGATTTCACTAGATTCCTTCTCTAGTAAACTGTTGTGTTTTCGAGGCTACGGACCAATTAGAAGATAAGAGTGATAAATCTTTCCACTAGTTCAGTATTCTTTCTGAATTGGTCGGATACCTCTACGTCCTATTACTGGAAATAGTGGGGAGGGGGTGTTACGATACCGTTCTTCATTACTGCTATCCGCCTTCCCCCGATTACATTCTATAAGCCGATTAGTGGAAACGGTGGTGTGTTGTCCCTTTATAAAGAATCGTTTACTGGAAATACTGGAACCCGGTGGTCTTTATTCTCATTCTTTCCGTGGTCCAAGAGAATTGTGATTTACTGGAAATCGTGGGGTGTGGCGGCCAACAGTACGACCTCGTCCTTTACTGGAAACGGTGGGGTGTGTCTCTTCACGAGAACAGAATCTGAATCATTTCGTTCCTCTCCTTCAATGCCAAACCCAGTGATAGCCCTCCTTTATTGGAAACAGCGGGGTCTTGATCCGATATCGGGACGCGTCCCCCATGGTGGTTATACTGGAAATAGCGGAAACGATGGTCGTAACCATTATCATGCCACAATGAATCATTGAGGACATCATGGGTCCTCGGTTCCAACCCGACGATACGCTCTATAAACGACGCAACACGCTCAAGGTAGAGTACGTCCCGGATGACATCGTTGGCCGGGATAACGAGATCGAAGAGTACGAAGCCGCCCTTCAGCCAATCATCAATGGGGAGTACCCCGACAATATTTTCATCTACGGGAAGACTGGTGTCGGGAAAACTGCCGTCACGAACTTCCTTCTCAATGAACTTCGGGACTCCGCGGAACACTTCGCTGTCGACACTGCCTTCGTTACCGTCAACTGTGACGGCCTTAGCACGAGTTACCAGGCCGCAATCAATCTCGTCAACAATCTCCGTGACCCCGAAAACCACATCGCCGAGACCGGGCACCCCCAGTCCAAAGTCTATCGTCTTCTCTGGGACGAACTCAACAAACTCTCCGGGACAGTTATCATCGTCCTCGACGAGATCGATCATATCTCTGACGATACGTTCCTCTATCAGATCACGCGTGCCGACAACAACGGATACATCGACAACATCCAGCTCGGTCTCATCGGCATTAGCAACGATTCGACATTTCGAGAACAGCTCGATGCAAAGGTTCAGTCATCGCTCTGTGAAACCGAGATTTCGTTCCCGCCATATGGAACAGAAGAACTCCAGAAGGTGCTTGAACAGCGGGCCGAAATCGCGTTTCACCAAAACGCACTTGAGGAAGATGTAATTCCACTCTGTGCTGCACTCGGCCGACAGGATGGCGGTGATGCTCGACGGGCAATCACGCTTCTCCGGAAAGCCGGCGATCTCGCCCGAACAGAGAACGCATCCACAGTCACGACTGATCTCGTCGAACGCGCCCAAGAGAAACTTGAGGCTCAGCAGAGCATGGATATCATGCGTGATCTCACCGAACACGAACAACTCACACTGTACGCGCTCACAACGCTCGCCGCCGAGGACGAAACCCCGGCGCGGTCACGTATCGTCTACCAGCGATACAAGGAACTCTGCGAGTTCCAGGCTCGGGATCCCCGTACAGCCCGTCGGATGCGGAGCTTCCTTTCTGACTTCGAGATCCTCAATCTCACACTTTCCCACAAGGAACATCGTGGCCAAGACGGCGGTACGTACCGCGAACACGAGATCAACCGCGACATCGCGACCGTTGTCGACGCTCTCCAGACTACAATTAGTGAATTCGGTGCTCACCGGAGTATTGTCGACTATCTTCCCGATTCCGGTGAAGAGTTCGCCACGATGTAGGGCGAGGCATTCTCCGTTTTCCATCAAGTTTCCTATGTGAGTGACTCCGCCCTATTCGTCTTAACCAACAATACTATGGAATTTGCCGTCGATGTTGGTTAATACGGCAGTGTCCCATGTCCTACTCTCCACCGACCCCGCCGGAGGAACTCCCTGACGACGTCGTCGAGACGCTAGATGAGTGTTCACCCGACCTACTCCGGCACATCGGACGTTACGCCGAGGAACTTGCCGAGTATCGGGAGCGCGAAGCACGTCTTGCTGAACAAGAGGACGAGGAAGACCCGGTCGAGGAGCGACCTGAGGACCTCCCAGACGATGTCCCCTCTAAAGCCACGATCACAGTGAAGGAGATCAACGACAACCGCTACTATTACTGGCAGTGGCGTGAAGGAGATTCGATCAAATCGGAGTATAAAGGACCAGTCCAATCGAGCGAATAGGACTTCGATGTTGAAGTAGGCCAGGCGTCGGAATATAACTCACTCGTCAATTCCGAGTTCAGCCCGGAGGTCCTCTTCATTCTCAAGCACTGTTCGAACGACCGCCGGATAGAAATCCCAGTGCTTCTCTAAATCATCGCTTTTCGATCGGGAGTATTCGAGGTCCATGAGTTTGAAGAGATCGTTGAGATCCCGCTTCAGCTCAGGCGGGATGTAGATATTCACATTGTCGTATTCGTCGACGAGACGACCACGAGACGAATCCTCGCTACTCGTGGTAGCGTTGTCCTCAGTTGACTCGTACTCCCCTTCAGTATCTGCCGGTACATCTTCGCCAGTCTGCTCTTGTTCCGCTGACCCGTCTCTCTCTTCTATTTCTGGCGTACGGTCTCCTTCTACTGTTGGGGATGTTTCTGACGTTTCTAATGCTTCATCTGCTTCTGATCTCTCATCCCCTTCTTCGGTAGTGGATTGCTCGGCGACGCTTTCGCTCGCGTCTTCCTCGGTATCAACGTCTTCCTCGTCCTGGTCGTCCGTCTCGCCACTCACGCCGAACGCAGCTGCTCGCTCTTTTGTTCGCTCCATTTCGTCTTCGAGGTCGCTCATGCTTCGATCTCTCGTGATCGGATTTCATCGGTGGATTTCTGACGCATCGCCTCGACGTCGCCGTTGAAATCAGGCGGTGACGTTTGATCTAACACGCGCTTGACCACCGTATCGAACTGTGGGAACTGGTCGTTTTGGAGTGATTCGTCGTGGACATAGATGGAGCCAGCTTCCCATTTTGCGCGATCGAACGCGGCGCGGTCGTCGATTTTCACTCCTTTCTCACCGAAGGTATCGTCGAACCAGTCCAGTACCTCGCGCATTTGCTTCGTTTCCTTTGTCGAGGTGTACGTCATCGTGAAGGCGAGATACTCGATGTCGAGATCGTGCATCATCCCGAGGGTGTCGTACATGTCGAACAGGAGGTTCGTCGAGTGAACCATCTCCGACCGTGGCACCATCGGGACGACCACGTTTTCACCGGCAGTGACGGCATTCTTTGCAAAGGCGGAGAAATCGGGCGGACAGTCACAGACTACGTAGTGATAGTCAGTTTCCAGTCGCGTGAGTATCTTCCCGAGTCGCTTCTCTCCGGCGTCAGCAGAATCCAGTGGGGTCTTGTTACCTGTGTATGTCGAGTTCGCGGGGATCACATCGAACTCGTCGTGTTCGATTACGAGATCGGTGATCTGGTCCCACTTGTTGACGTCAAGCAGCACTTCGTCAAGTGAGAGCCTGTCGAGATCATCGAACAGTTCACGATGACCGAGGTTTGCAGTAAGCGTTCCCTGAGGGTCCATATCGACTAGGAGAACCTCAAAACCTCTGGCAGCGAGACCGCCTGCGAGATTCATCGCTGTAAACGTCTTTCCGGTCCCTCCTTTCTGAAACGACACCGCGATCACCTCTGGGATTGAATCCGCCATTACTAACGCCTCGAACAGTACTGCTGTTTCTAACGTTAAAAATCTACGTCAGACGATTGGCAGCGTTTCTAACGTTAGAAATGGCGTTCAGCCGCGTGATACTGCCCATACACTACAATTCTAGCACTGACAAGCAAATTCATTCTTGTGTTTCTAATGGTACTTATAGAAATAACATTTCTAATATTAGAAATACAGTACCCGCTTACTCAATTTCGTCTATCACTTGCATCCCTTCCATTAGAAATATTTCCTATGTTGGGGATGTTACCAACAGTAGGAGCATAATCTACGTTCCCAATATTAGAAATGGTGGCACCGTTGCTGATATGGGGGCGGATCGCCTTCAATATTAACCAACTTCAACGCCGATCGTGCTGGATGTGTTGGTTAATCTGACGTGCTCGATTGTGATGTTTCATCGGAAACATCATCGAGAGCGGATTAGAGGCTTGGAGGGGCTGTCTATACATTCTCACTCAATAGACGGCGCCACTAACGGTCAAGAGACTCGATATTACGTGATCTCTGCAATCAGCTCAAAGCCGTCTTTGAACGTGATTTGCCCGTCGAACCCATGAGCTTCGATTGCAGTGACGACGCCGTTCCCTGCATCGTCATCTGTCGTGAGGACACAGATAGACGCGGCTTTCCCGCTCTCTAAGAGGTGGGCTGCGACGCCACCAAGTGCGGTATCCGCTTTCTCGATGTTGTCCTCGGAGCGATTCGACTCACGTGCAATGAAGCCACGCACACCGTCCATAACGCTAGATACCGTTGGATTCGTGTAATCTAATTCATCAGCGACGGTCACCCATCCAGTATCAATCGCGCTATTAATCGGTGTCTGACCGGGCGTACTGCGGTCTGGCGCACCGCCAAGTTCCTCATACACCCGCTGTGGAATCACAAACGTAATCTCGTTCCGCTGGGCGAACCGTTCCAGCGCTGTATACTTGTTCCGCTGTTGGCTGACGAGGCAGACCGGAGTCGTGCGTATCTGGCGGAGAAAAACCGCTTGTTGAGTAAGCGCGTCGACGAACTCGAGGCAACACTCGAACAGAAGACTGAGCGGATCGAAACCCTCGAAACAGAGATCGAGCGCCTCACCGACGAACTCGCAGCCCGTGATCAGGAGACTGCGCAATCCCACGAGGAAGACTCCGGTACTGCGATCGAGACCGGTGATGACTCAGAGCCATCCTCTCTGTTGAGTCGATTCTTCGGTGGCCAATCTTAGTAGCGGCGCCGCTTCACCGCCATCCGAAAACCTCTCTCGAGCGTTCTGATTCTGCGAGCCGAGAAGATTAACCAACAGACTCGCTATATCGCGCTATTTGTTGGTTAACCACGCTCAATCTCGCCGCAAAACGGGGGAGACTGTACTTCAGGAAACTATTCCTCGAAGTAAGAAATATATCCTTCGCGCTGCAATCCTGAATATGTCCGAGACAGACGCCGCCGATGGCCCGCCCCCCTTCGGGGAGCCGTTCAGCAGCGACGACGTCGAACAGCGCATCTACGGAACCATCCTGCAGACCCGCGAGCCGACGACGGCGAGCGCGATCGCCGACAGCGCCGACTGTGACCCCAAGACCGCCCGGAAGTATCTGGGGTGGTTCGACGACCTTGGCATCGTCACCCGACACGATGGCCATCCAGCCACGTACGAGCGCAACGACGCGTACTTCGAGTGGCGACGCATCAACCAGCTCGCAGCCGACCACTCCGTTGAGGAGCTTCAGGATCGCGTTCGTGAGCTGACGACGCGCATCACCGAGTATGAGGAGGCGTACGACGCCGCGTCACCGGCGGCCGTCGACGCCGTTACCGCCGCGGAAGGCAGCGACGAGCGAACCATCGACGACGTATACAGCGACCTCGGCGACTGGGCGACCGCCCGCGAAGAGCGAGACCGCTACGAACGCGCACGCCAGCAACGCACGGGTAGCGAACGCGAACAGGCATCCGGGTAGCCCGCTCTATGTCGACTGTGCCGTCCAAGAGCGGTCGGATCCCGAGAAGGGCGATCGCCACGCCTGCGACGGCTGTGGGCTCGTCGTCGACGCGCTCACGGCACTTACCCGGTTCCGCGTAGAAATCGGCCATCTCGAGGGCCCGCTCCAACTGTGTGCTCGCTGTAGCCCCGGTGGGCCCGCCACGCACTGGACGCGTGACCTCGAAGAACATCTTGTGATCGAGTGCCATTTGGCCGAGTGAGGCTCAGATCGTACACACAAAAACGGATAACTGCGTTGGCCCACAATGTACACATTATGAGCACCGATAAGAAGCGCGTGCAGTTTCGGGCCCCTGATCGGCTCATCGACCGGGCCGACGCACTGGCCACAGTCCTCGGGGAAGACCGGACCGACGTTCTCGTGACCGCGCTTCGGGAGTACCTCCAAGACGCCGCTCACGACGACGCACTCACCCAGGAGATCGCTGCCGCCTATTACGACGATGAGATCACCTTCGATCAACTCAAAGCGCTCGTCGGCGCCGAGGAGGCGGCAAACCTCCGAGTATTGAAACAGCAGTTGGACGAGGACTTCATCGACGAGGTCGCCGACGTGTAGATGTCGCGGCTTATAACCTGAACAACTGGTACCGTCAAACTAACAACCGCTCTATTGATTGTCGGACGATGGTCGAATCGACCTCAATGAGTCCAGCTGTCCTGTCGTAGAGGTCGTCGCTCGTCATCGACTCGAACGCTGTAATGTCCTCGTCGGTCAGGCGTGCTCGAACTGCCGACCGAATCTCGGTATAGTCGGTCACGTACCAGAGGAGGGCGTGTAGGTCGGCGAGATCCTTCAGTTGCTTGTGGCTCTTGTCGCGGTCCGGGAACGCCCGGACCTTCATCACGGCGAGGAGTTCGGCTGGGGCGATGAAGGCGTCAGGCGGGTTCTCCCAGTCGACATAGTCGGCGAGCGGCTCTCCCGCGTCTGCCTCGAACACTGGTTCGAGCAGGGGTTCAGCCGGTGGGCGAAATCCAAAGGTGTTCTGGAAGACGTCGAGTGTTGTCGTATCCGGAATGATGTCGATGTCAACCCGGAAAACGTTGTGTGCCGGCTGGTCGCGCGCCGCTGTGTCGTCGAGGCGCTCGTGTGTGTCCCTGTGGAACTGCTGGTAGAAGCCGAATCGACCGCGGCTGTACCCGAGGTCGTTCTCGATACGCTCGAGCGTGGTTGTGACCGGCGCTGTGTGTAGTTCGTCAGTCGACCACGAGGGGTCGATGTGGATCCCAAGGTCGATGTCCCGGGAGCCAATATACGCACGGTCGTGGGCGGCTTGGAAGCCGTCCGTGACCTGGAGGTGGACCGCCCACCCGCCGAGTAGACAGACGGGTGGTTCGGCAGCCGAGAGGACGTCCTGCAGTTCGCCTTCCGAGAGGGATGTCACCGGCTTGGCGTACTGGCTGCGATCCGCGTTACTCATCGGTCAGCCCGTGGTATTGCTTCAGGAGGCGATTCGCGGCTTCGACTGCCGGACCGTCCTCGTCGAGCAGATCGACGATCAGTTGTGGGATCGAGACGGTCGTGACCTCGTCGACCGTCTGCGTATTGTAGAAGACGTGCTCGTCGGTCGCGCGAAGTTCGGTGTTCCCGCCGCCGACGAACCCCTTCTGTTCGATCACGCTCAGCCAATCGTTGATATCCTCCTCTCGCACGTAGAGTGCCGTCGTCGACGCGAACAGGAATCCTTGGTGAACCTGTTCGGCTTCGTCGGTCGTGAGCGCATAGTCGAGGCCTGCCTCGCGAACCGTCTCCAGGGGTTGTTGGAGCGAGACGCGAACCGAGTTCGGCTCGATCCGCGTCTCCACCCAGCGGTCATAGAGCGCTGCTGGGTCGAGGACGCTGGTGTCCTCGACGAGCCCGTCATGTTCGAGTTGGTCGAGATAGTCGTACGTCCACGAGGTGGAAACGTCCGCGTCATTGGCGACTGCATAGCAGCTCATTTCCCCAGCAGCGTGATTCAGCAGCACTCGATGGAGGCGTTCCTTCTTGAACCCGCGCTCACGCGCTGGTTTCTCGAGTAGCATTATGTCTAGGTTATCGGCTACACTTATATATGTAACCGGAATTCCGGTAATATAGTTTACTTATATACTGAAGCGGAATTGTTTCAGGCTCTCATCTCTGTCCAACTCATTTTGTTCTGCGTCGGCGAGCGGGCGCTTGCGAGCATCGAACGCGGCAGCGACGACCTGCAAAAAATTTGACCAGTTCGAGGAGCGCGAGGGTGCGCTTCGCGAGCGACTCCAGCAGGCGATGAACTAGCGAGTCAGATTCAACTTTCTTCCTGTCGACCTGCTATGACTGACGAAGCGTCTGAAGAGCGACGCTGCCCGGTCTGCGATGAATCGGTGGCAAGCATCACTGTCATCGGTCCGGGCGAGGCTGTCGTCGCACCGTGCGGCCACCACATCGCCCCGGGCGTCTTCGATTGAGACAGGAGTCGACTCGACGAAAAGTGCTAATCAACACTCGCGGCGTCCATCGCGCGGATATTGGTTAATCACGGAGAAAATGCCCGCCTGATCATCGGTTACCGCCCGCGAATGAGCGAGAGTGACTCCTGATTTGACTTCTGCGGTAGTCTCCCTGTGCCTCATAAGGATACCCAGTAGAAGCGCCGCCGAGAGTTGTTGCTCGCGCCCGCGAGGGGTGAAGGCGCTCGCGAAAGCGCACGAGATCCTGTAGTCAGTGCTGTACATTTGGATGTCAGAGATCCGCGATGTGGTAGCATCGCGGTGTCGGGCGCTGTGGTGAGCGCCTTCAGGAGACTGCAATATTGAGTAACAACGCGAGCGAAAAGACGGTTTCGGACGTACAGAGTACGACCACCGAAGAACGCGGTCACGAGCCGACGGTCGAACACGAACCGTCGAGGCGGTCGGCCTGTCCCGAGTGTGAGGGCCAGGTGATCACCGAAGACGAGCAGTCGTTCTGCACGGACTGCGGGCTGATCGTCGCCGACGAGTGGGTGGACCTGAGCCCGACGCTGAACGACCTGGGCCTGGTCGGGGATGCCGACCAGAGCATCGAGACAGTGGACCCACTCCGGACGGACAAGGGCCTCCACACGAAAATCGGAAGGAGCACTGATGGGCACGGCAATCCCCTGAGCAACGAGCAGTGGGAGAAGGTCCAGCGCCTCCGGAAGTGGCACAAGCGGATGCAGTTCGGCGAGAAGCGCAAGCGGACGAAGCGGCTCAACGAGGGGCTGCGGGACGTCGAGATGATCGGCGGCAACCTGAACTTGCCGGACCACGTCGTCAAGATGGCGGCACAGTTCCTCCGGAGCGCCTCGGAAGCGCGGCTACCGGGTGGGCGGATGGCCTGGGAGGCACTCGCCGGCGGCGCCGTCCTCCTGGCCGCGCGAGCCTCATCGGTCGACCGGGACGAGATCGACGTCGCGGTCGCGACGCACACCAAAGCGCCCCACGAGCGGGTGTGCGCTGCGGCGCGGAAGATCCGGTGTGAATGCGGGTTCGACGCGCCACTCATCAGACCCAACGCCGTGATGAAGGTCGTCGACGCGCTCGATGACGACGCCATCCCCGGGGCGCGAGCCGTGCGGACGTGGCGGCTGGCTCAACACCTGATGCAACTCGGTGACCAGGTGCCGGTCGGGCCAGGAACGCCACGGTGCACCGTCGCGGCGTCGGCGCTGTACGCGGCGGATCGGCTGCTCTCGCGCAAGCACCTCACCCAAGAGCAGGTCGCCGCGGCGGCGAGCACGATCGTGCCGACGTCCCGAAACCGGATCGCGCGGTACAGTCGGGAGCTCGTCGACGCCTACGAAGCCGAACACGGCACCGACGACCCGGGTGTCGGGCTCGAAGAAGAACGGGACACCCTCCGCTGAGCGGGGCACTCCCCCGTTTTTTGTGGCGACCACCGCCCGTGGTCGCCCCACCGCCCCACCCACCGCTCCGTGCTCGCTCCCTCCGGTCGCTGCGCGCGCAGCCACGACCTCGCTAACACCAGTATGGAGTCTCAGCAATGGGGATGGCGGTGTGTGGTTTGTCGTATCCAAGAAGGACGGGGTAAGAGACGAATGAACGCTGTTCCATCGTACACAGTCGATAGAGAGACTGCAGCGACGCTCCGAGAATGGTTGTTCGAGCACGCTGTCGAGAAACACGGGGAGTCCGAGATTTCCGAGCCACTCGCCGAACTGGCGGCTGCCATCGACGGCGTGCTCTACGAGGAGGCAGAGGCCGTCGAACTCGGTGCGTGGGCACAGACGGATCCTCTGGGTCACCGAGATGCGTCACACGTCAACAGTAGCTCAGTTGATGGATCCCGATCAGACGACGCACGCGAGCCAGCCGAGCCTGGTGTTCTCGATGGAGGCGTCAGTAAGCCAAATCGCATTTTCGAAACGCTTCCCGATTCGGCCTGGCAGCTCGATCACGACCAGTCCGAGACACCCCGAGAGGACACATCGACGTCGACAGCAGCGTCAAACCCACACCCACGGCGACAACACCACCGTCCGTCAGTCCGGTATCGTACCACGTTCGAGTGCTCCGTGTGCAGTGGCATTCGTGAGGTAGAAACCCCACTTCGAGTCTGTGCGTTCGTCGACGAGTGTACAAGATGTGGAGCGGTCGCTCGCTTTACTGCAGGCGGGATTCCCACGCCGCTCAAGAAGGACTGATCACCGGCGAGACGCGCCTGTCGTTGCTACAAGTTCGTCGATGAACGTCGTGAGAAGGTCGACAGGGTCACGATCGAAATCCTCTACTGGCGGCTCCCAGAGTGCAGCATCGAACGCCCGTGCGGCCGTTGTCTGGCCTTCAGTAGCCGTGATCATAAGAATGGCACTCTGGTAGATCACGATCGTCCGATGCTCGTCGACATCGAGATACTCGATCGCAGCTGCCTCAAGCGCCTTCGGGAGATCCAGCGCCGTATCCAGCGTACACTGCTACACCGGCGCTTCGTCGTCCGTCATAGTAGCCGCTACTACTCGTTTGTACAAGTATATCCGGACGCCGTGACGGCTAAACAACCGACGTGTATAGTTCTCATCAGCGACGATGGATTTCACGCCCACAGGCACTGCCGTATCCGCTGCACCTCGTAGTCCGAGGAGTTACACAGGTCGCCAGCAAACGGACGACCATGGATCAAACACCCGACGCGTTCGCCGCTGCGCTGTCTTCGGGTGACACCGACCGCGTGAACCGTGCAATCGACTCTGTCGACGACATGGAACTTGAAGAGCGAGCGGCCCTGTTCGATGACTGCTTCGAGCGGTGTCGTGACCTCTACGCGAGTGACAATGGCTATCAGCGTAAGTCTGTCGTTCGCTTTGCGGCCGCCCTGTATCCGGGGCTTGCGTTTCGAACGGTCGGAGCTGATCGCACCGACGCAGTATTACCGGACGACTGGACGCTCGATGAGATCGCGACGCATCGTCACCGACTTCGCGAGTTCTACCTCGACGCGCTCGTCGACGACGATGGACGGGTGCGACGCGCCGCAGCCAAGGGCCTCAAGGAATTGGCAGTCGCAGCTGAACTGATCGGCGCTGAGGACGAACTACAGACGATGCTGGCTGAGCTAGAGACGCTGGCCGAGAACCACAACGACGAGAGCGTCCAGAAGCACATCAATCAAGCTCGCGAGAACGTCGCCTTTCACGCGCAGAAACCGGGCTCGTTGCTTCCAGAGGGTTTCCGAGATGCCTTCGAGTAGACTGCTCCAAGAGCAAGACTGGAGATCCAGAGACTCCTGAACACCCACAGATGACCGTGCTTGTTCCGTTGTGTCGCTTTCTTACCAAACAGAGTCTTAGAATGTCGAATGTATAATTTGGTAAGATAAGTATCCATACAGAGCGGCAGTCCACTCGTCAGTCATACCAACGGTTCCGAAGAAGACACGGAGTTTTGTGGCCTCAGAATCATATGAGGGATATGACGTACAGTGCGAGGTGGCATACCCTTCTCGAAGAAGCCGAGGAACTCGCCTCAACTGCCACCCTCGTCACGCCACTCTCGGACACGCGATTTCACATCACCGATACCCAAGAGCACCGCATCATCATCGAATTCCTGGAGTCGGGCGATTCCCAACCACTCCAGCGTGAGCAGTTCGAAACGCTCTATCGACGGCTCCAAGATACAGCCGGTGGCTTCGACCTTGATCGGCTCCCACCGGACGCCGAGCCGTACGCGGCCGTCCTCACGCTCCATCCTCGCATCGAGATCGATGTAGACGCCGGCGTGCTCCGCGAAACCGACGCTCCGACCACAACACACGGTCTCAACGACGAGCCATCGGAGCAGACAGACAGAGCCGAACCCGACATCGATGTTTATGCGGATGCGCTCCTGCTGATCGACGCCCTAGAACGCCACGATCCCACCGCGATGGCGGATCTCGAGACGGATGGACTCATCGACCTCTATACGCTGCTGTCGGACGTTCAGCGTGGCGCGGATGATCTCCGACAAGACGTCGCGGACGTCTTACTCGACCGGGTACAACACGGCCAGCCGGTACACGCTCAGTACGGCTCGATCCAGCGCACGAGCCGGCGTTCGAAGTCACTGAAAGACGACGAGGAGGTTCTCGCTGTCCTCGAGGACGCGGGCATCGATCGCGAGCGGGTCCTCGGTATTGAGCCGGACAAGGTCAATGACGCTCTCGACGTGACCAATCTTCGGGAGGAGGACGTCTACGACGTTGACGAGCGGGCCTACGTCCGGAAATCCGAGGTTGACGAAGACGTGAAAGAGACGCGCCTGCAAGGGCTCAAAGAGCAGCTGGCAGCGAGTGAGAGTGAGGAAGCTGCGGAACTGCGCGACGAAATTGAAGCTCTCGAAGCGCGGATTGAGGATCTCACCGGCTTCGATTCAGCAAAAGAATTCTATGCCGATTCACAGGCGGGACGAGGCGGATGCCCCGACCCTTGAGGTCGGGGAGGAAGCTGACACCCGATGACACAAACCACGCTACGATGGCGGGACGACTCCCCGACGTATAAGTAACTTCGCCCGTATATGTGAAAATACAGTGGAGTACCGCCGTACCGCCGTCATCAAACTCGACACTCCCGAAGGGGCGGACGCCTCTCTTCGAGAGACGGTCGAGCAGTTCAAACACTGCGCCAACACCGCATCGGAGTGGTGCTGGCACGGCGACGACGGATACCACGTCACCTCGAAAGCCAAAGCCGAACACGCCCTCTATGACCAACTCCGCGACGAAACCGACCTTACCGCCAACCTCGTTCAGAAAGGGATTCGTAGAGCGGTTGAAGCCGTCAAAAGTGGCGTCGAACGCCTCAAACGTGGTGAGAACACGTCGAAACCACACTTTTCGGCAGACAGCGCAGTTTACGACAAGCGGAGTGCGACGTTCCACCGAGATCATGTTTCCCTTTCAACCGTAGACGGGCGCATTGAGTGCGACTACATCCTCCCTGACAGCTCGGAGACACCACCCACGAAGTACGTTTCTGACGAGGCCTTCGAGTTTCGGATGGCACACTTGCAGTACCGCGATGGTGACTGGTACCTCCACGCCTCGATGCGGAAAGTCGAAGCAGACGAGGAATCGTCTAAATCCGAATCCAAGCACAGAACAGTCCTTGGTGTGGATTTAGGCGTCAACAACCTTGCCGTCGCTTCGACTGGGCGGTTCTGGTCGGCAGACGAGTTCAACCACTGGCGCAGAGAATACGAGAAGCGTCGTGGGTCGCTTCAGCAGTGTGACTCTCGGTACGCCCACGAGAACATCGAGAGCGTTGGACAGAAAGAGTACGGACGCTTCGAAATATACTTGCACACGGTGGCGAACGAACTTATCGAAGAGGCCGTTGAGAACAGCTGCTCGCATATTGTGTTCGAGGATTTGACCCACATCCGAGAGAACATTCCTGAAGCGACGTGGCAACACATCTGGGCGTTTCGACGCCTCTACGAGTACGTTGAATACAAGGCCAAAGAACACAGCGTCGAAGCTGTACAGGTAGACCCGCGTAACACGTCGAATCGGTGTTCGACGTGTGGGTTTACCCACGACGATAACCGGAACGAGGAGTCGTTCAAGTGTCAGCAGTGCGGTTATGAGAACCACGCCGACTACAACGCTGCGAAAAACATCGGTTTACAGTATCTCCGACGTCGGCAAAACGCAGGCGACGGAGGCGCACCCGTAGATGTGCGCTTGAATCGCGGGACGTTGAACGTGAGTGGGGAGTACGTGCCCCCTGCTTCGGTTGAGGCATAGAACGGGAGTCCACGCGAAAGCCTCGGGGCTTGACCCCGAGGCAATTTACAGGCAGATCGGTAACGCGCTGATGTCGTGATCATCCTTTTTTCGACGATGTTGCGGATAAACACCTCTGTCGCTATGTCTTTGTATCTTACCAAACAGATGTATAGGTATTCCACCGGTGTTAGGTAAGAGCCTGAATCAAGTGACATTACCTTCTGACGGAACAAAATCACCAGCACTGATCATCCCAAAGACACACACCACGGTTACAAGTGAAGCACACCACAGCTGCGAGTGAACACAGTCAGAACTGACCACACCACTATTGCAAGTGAACAGGCAAAATCACTCGACAGCAGCGACTTCACTTGCAAGAGTGGTGTGTCTATGCGACGTTGTTCATCGACGCGATTTCTCGGATCGTCTCTATTTCGCTTTCTAACCGCAGAACGTCGGACATCGCTTCAATCGCACTTGTGAACGGAACGTCCAGTTCATAGCTGTAGTAGTTCCCACGAGAACCGCTCCGGTTCTCGTAGGCCGACAGAATCCCGAGCATCCGAAGATCGGACAGATGATTATGCACGGATCGTTGGGCGAGCGAGTCGGTCCCAGAGGAATCACAGAGTGCGGTGTATTCCTCGTAGATCTCCCGCGTTCGGGATGGCGTCTCGTCCTTGGCGGCTTTCGAGATAACGGCTAACAGTGCGAGACGCCCGTGCGTCGTCAGTTCTCGCATTCCTTCCTCCACACGTTCCTGTTCCAGACGAGATCGTGCTGCCTCAACGTGGTCACGCTCGATGAGATCCGCTTCGCGATTTTCCGCAATCTCGCCCGCTAATCGAAGGAGGTCAAGCGCTTGTCGGGCACTTCCACTGTCGCGAGCAGCGAGAGCCGCACAGAAGTTCAACACACCCTGCTCAACGGCACCCTCGGCGATTGCGATTTCGGCACGGGACTCGAGAATGTTCTCCAGCTCAGGCGCATCATATGGTGGGAACTGCAGTTCCCGTTCACAGAGTGTGTCTTGAACGCGAGGATCCAGCTGATCGCGGAATTTGAAGTCGTTACTGATTCCGATTACACCGACTTTCGTCGAGTCGAGGTTGTTGTTCGCCCGAGCTCGTGGAAGTTCGTACAGCAATTCGTCTCGATCACCAATCGAGTCGACCTCGTCCAAGACGATCAGAATCGTCCCACCGATTGCCTCGAGTTCCCCGTACAGTTTCTTGAAGACAGTTTGTTGGGGATAACCAGTAGAACTGATTTCACCGCCAGCAGGACGAAGCTTGTTCACGAGTTCTACGGCGACTTGATAAGAGGAATTCAGTGTCTTGCAATTCACCGATATAACCGACAGGTCAACGTCATCGTAGTCAGCGACATCGTCCTGGAGTCTGTCGAGAAGGTAGTCGGTGACGGCGGTCTTCCCGACGCCGGTATTCCCGTAGAGGAAAATGTTGTTCGGTTCCCAACCGTCAACGACGGGTTGGAGGGCGTCCATGTACTCCTCGATCTCCTCATCTCGCTCCTCGATTTGGTCGGGTTGGTAGGATTCTCCAAGGGCGTCTTTGTTGCGGAAGATGTTCTGCTTCCGCTCGAATCGACGCATGTCACCGCTTTCTCACGTCTCCTATATAAAACCACCCCTACATCTGTTTCAAGTGAAGGACACAGACACACCACTGTTACAAGTGAAGCACTTAGACTAGTAGTGACTAGAGCAACAGTCCACAATTTCAACTAAAGCGCTGACATATCTGGGTGGTGGTGTTGTAAGAATTCACGTCCTAGAGGCTCTCTTTGTGCTGGTACCGACGTTTGTATCCCCGCAACTGCTTCTCTGTACTACTTTGTCCCCTGTCTCGAATTCTGGGCTTCACTTGCAAGAGTGGTGTGTCTCTGTCTTCCTACCACATCCCGTGGTAATCTCAATCGCGGCCCGGTCTGGTTTCTATGTCCCGTACCCCTCCTTCGATCATCGTGGTTGGTTCGAGCGGTCACACCCACCACCGTTTCAGCAATTTTCGTCGAATATGCTGATTTGCTATACTCTTCTGAGGATC